>DYPS01000052.1 GCA_020719775.1 Desulfosporosinus sp.
AAGCTATATAATTTTCTTATTTCATCAGCCCAAAGTGATTCGTTTGGAGTTTCTAAAATAAGTGGAATATCATCCATCCTCTCATCATTTGCGATAAATTTAAAAGCATCGATACCGATATGCCCAAGTCCTAAACTCTCATGTCTATCCACTTTTGCTCCAAGTGGTGGTTTACTATCGTTGATATGCATCCCTTTTAAAAATTCTCTCCCAACTATTTTATCAAAAGCATTCCAAGTTTTATCGTAAGCCTCTTTTGTTCTGATGTCATACCCAGATGTAAACATATGGCAAGTATCAATACATACCCCAATACGATTTTTATCTTCCACTTTATCGATGATATACGCTAAATGTTCAAAAGTATATCCCATATTTGTCCCTTGACCAGCAGTATTTTCAATAACAGCAATTATCCCTTTTGTCTCATCTAATGCTCTATTGATTGATTCTGCTATCGTTTCAAGACATTCTATCTCTGCACTATAAGTTAGCTCTTCAAGGTTTGGGTCTTTTTTTGAAAACTTTTGCAAGTGGCTTCCTGGGTGGAAGTTGAGTCTATCAAGTCCTAAAACTTCACATCGTTTCATCTCCTCTATAAAAGCTTCACGACTTTTAAGCAATTTATCCTCTTCAGGATGTCCAAGATTAATAAGATAACTATCATGAGGAAGGATGTGTTTTGGCAAAATGCCACTTCGTTCAAGATTTTTAAACCACTCATCAAGTGTTTTTGTATCCAATGGTGCGGCATCCCATCTCTTTTGATTTTTTGTAAAAAGAGCAAAAGCTTTTGCTCCTATCTCCATAGCATTTAAAGGAGCATTTTGTACCCCACCACTTGCACTTACATGTGCTCCAAAAAATTTATACTTTGACATATCTAAAACCTATTGTTAATTTTAGGAATAATACCAAAAGCAATTGAAAGGCAGGCTATACTTTTAATTTAACAATAATTTGCCAACAGATTATTTTTAACCGTTGTATACTTTTCTTCACCTAGCAATCTTTTTACTATGCTCAATCCAAAACAAATTGCTGTGGCAGGACCTTGTGATGTCAAAATATTTCCATCTTCAACAACCATCAAATTATTTTGATATCCATCTTTTTTAATCTCTTGTTCAACAGAGGGATAACAAGTGTAGTTGCCATTAAGAACACCTGCTTTATAAAGTGCTAATGGTGCCGCACATATCGCTCCAATTAATTTATTTTGCTTATTCATATGTTTTAGAATATTTTGAATTATTTCATTATTTGCCAATGCCTTAGTCCCCTCTAAGCCACCAGGGAGGATTACCATATCAATTGTATTGATGTCGATATTTTTTACCTCTTCATCCCCTTGAATTGTAATTCCATTTGCTCCAAGAATCAAATTTGACTTTTCTAAATATCCTATTACAACTTCAATTTCAGCTCTTCTCAAAATATCAATAATACTAACAGCTTCTATCTCTTCAAATCCACTCGCAAGCGGTATTAAAACTTTTTTTTGCATATATTCATATCCTTTTTATAGACTTTTCAACATAATAATTCAAAAAAACTTAAAAGACTTCCTCCATATACTTTTAATAATCTAAATTTTAATAGAAAAAGAAACTAAAAATTTAAATTTATTTTATGCAATAAACTTTTTAACTTTTTTTGTAAGAGAAGATATTGGTGTTGATTCGAAGCTATTTAAATTAATCCAAATAACTTCTTCTTCAAGTTCATCAATTTTATAGAGTTTTACTAACAAGCGATATTTGGTATAAGAATGCCTAAATGAACCTAAAAAATCTTCTTCAACAGGATCAACGCTCGGAAGTTCTAGCATATTTTTATACATATTTCCGGAAGTACAAACAAGAGCAATTTTATTATTTTTTATATAAACACCATAAAAAAGCTCTAAGTATTCATACTCTTTTTTCTTTATTTGCGTAAAACTTTCTGGTTCAAATTTTCCTAAACATCTTTTATTTAAGGGACAAATTTCACATTTTGGTTTTTTTGGTGTACATAAAAGTGATCCTAAATCCATTAAGGCAAGATTGTGATCTCTTGACCGCTGATGATTTAAAAATTCTTCTGCTTTTTCCCAGATAATTTTACTAGAAGAATCTCTCAAACCAAAAAATCTCTTCATAACACGAGCAATATTGGTATCTACAACAGGAATGTTTTGATGATATCCGAAACTACAAATTGCACTTGCTGTATATTGACCTATTCCTGGAAGTTTTTTTAACTCACTTTGAGAAGATGGAAAATTATTTTTAGATAAAATTGCTGTTTTATGGAGATTTCTAGCTCGGCTATAATATCCAAGGCCACTCCATAAAGCTAACACTTCATCCAAAGAAGCATTTGCCAAATTTTCAATTGTTGGAAACCTTTCCAAAAATAAAGGGTAATAAATCTCCATTACTCTTGACACTTGAGTTTGCTGAAGCATTACTTCACTAAGATACACATGATAAATATTATTTGTATTTCTCCAAGGTAAATAATTTCGACCATAGATTTCATACCATTTTAAAAGATTACTTTGTATCTCTTTCAATCTAATTTCCAAATATCTTTTTAGAAAATTATACAGAATAAATTTAAATTCAATTTATATTGATCTTCTCAAGAGTGTTTTTGCAAATTGTGTTGCTTCAATTGTTATATCTTCTCCACTTATCATTCTTGAGATTTCAATAACTCGTTCATCATCACTAAGTTCTTCTACTCGTGAAACTTCCCCTCGTTTTTCCACTAAAAAGTGTTGATCTGCTGTGGAGCTTAGTTGTGGTTGGTGTGAAATTGCAAAAATTTGATAGTTTTTCGATAAAGCTTTAAGTACTTTTGCTATTGATTCACTCTCCTTTCCACTGAGATTTGCATCAATTTCATCCAAAAAAAGTATTCCATTATTGTCACATTCATAGATACTTCTTGCTGTGAGTAGTGCAAGGCGGAGTCTATTAAACTCTCCACTACTTAGTTTTTTAAGCTCTGTGTTATTCAAACTAAAAACCACTTCATCATATCCATTTTTAGTGAGTTCACAACTACTTAAAGTGATTCCTAAATTTGTTAGATACAAATCTTTTAAAAAGATATTCATATCGTTTTCTAAAATCTCTATAGCTTTGGTTCTCAGTCCACTGAGTTTTAGCCCAACTTTTTCAATTTCAAGTGAGTATTTTTTATAGTTTTTTTCCAAAATGGCTTTTTCAAAAGTGATATTTTCATACTCATCAAGCTCTTTTTGTTTTATTTTTTTGTACTCAATAGCTTCTTCGATAGAACCATACTTTTTTTGTAAATTTGAGAGCTCCTCTATCCTATCGAGTGTCTCTTCCACGTTCATATCTTCTACTGCATTTATTTTGTCATAAAACTTCTCAAATTGATTGTTCACTTCATTTATAGCATCATCAAAAAAACTGCTATCTGCTTCAAGCATAGATAATGCTTGTGAAATTTTATGAGTATTATCCAAAAATGGCTTTGTTTCTAGGAGTACTTTTTCGATTTTATCTTTTTTGCTTATGGTATCTTTGAGCTCTTTTAACTCTTCATATTCCCCTACTTTAGGGTTTGTTTTAGTGATTTTTTCTATCTCAAACCTTGCAAACTCTTTGAGATTTTCTAAATTTTCTTCATCTTTATAAATCTTTTGGAGTTTGTGTTTTATCTCTTTTAACTCTTTGTACAAAGTGTGAAATTCTTCAAGGGTATCTTTGTATCCATCAAACTTCAAACCACCTAAAAAATCCAAAAACTCTATGATATTTTCACTCTCAAAATCACTCATATCTTTTAAATGGAGGTGTTTAAAAAAGCCTTTTGAAAACTCTTGGAGGTCATTTTTAGAGATAGTTTGGTTATTTAAAAAATGTCTTGTTTTCGTAGTAGTAATTTGTTTGATAGTAAAATCATCCTCTATAAGATAATCTTCATTTTTGATATTTGCATTTGCAATAGTAATTTCGCTAAGTTTTACTTTTATCTCTTTAAATCCAAACGCCCCCACCATGCTATTAAAAAGTATCGATTTCCCAGCTCCGCTTGGTCCACTAAATATCACGAGTCCATTTTTAAAATTTAATTCTACTTTCTTAAAAGATAAATACTCTTCTAGATAAAATCTCTCTATCAATTTATTTTCCCCAATTTAATTTCTGATTTAAAACAGAAAAATAATCTCTTTCAATTGATCTGATGAGCTTTGATTTTTGATTCGCTATTTTTATTTTGACACTCTCATTTTTTTTGAGCTCATAGATATCTTGCCCATCAATCAAAACTATTGCTCCATTCTCATCGGGAGTTTTGAGCTCTATTTCAAAATCAGCTGGCAAAACGAGAGGTCTTTGCGTCAAAGAATGTGCTGAGATAGGTGTCACAATAAAAGCATCAGTCAATGGATAAACAACTGGTCCACCACTACTTAAATTGTAAGCGGTTGAACCTGTTGGAGTGGAGACCACAAGTCCGTCTCCATAATAACTATTAAACTTTTTCCCATCTATAAAAGCTTCAATATTAACCATATGGGCAACTGATTTACTTTTGAGTACAATATCATTAAAGGCAATAGTTTTATTTTTGTTAATAATTGCCTTTATCATCATCCTTGAATCTATCGTATAAATATCTTCTAAAAAATCACTTAAAAATTTATCAAGTTCTTCTGGAAGTACCGAAGTTAAAAATCCCAATGTTCCAAGATTTATCCCTAAAATTGGTTTGCCAAACTTAATACTTCTTCGAGCAACCGAAATAAGTGTCCCATCACCACCAATCGTCACTAAAAAATCACATTCTCTAGCTAACATTGTAAGCGATAATCCATCTGTAACCTCTATCATTTCACCACTTATTTTCTCTATAATTGTTTTAATACCGTGTCGTTCAAATTTTTCTTTTATACTTAAATAAACATCTTTTAATTCTTTTGAATTTGGTCGTAAGATAATTCCAGCTTGGTGTTTATTTTGTAAAAATTCTTTATTATTTATAGATTTCATAGTCGCGATTATATCTTATAGCAAATTAAAAATGATGTATGCTGCTACTTTTTCTCCATTTGTTCAAAAAAATACGATTCTTTTTGTTACTTTTATCTCTATTTTTCCACTTAATAGTTACAATCCAAAAATAATTAATTTACAAAGGAAACGAAAATGGTTGGTAGAAAAGTTGGAATTGTTGGAGCCGGTTTTGTTGGAGCAACTGCTGCGTATAGTTTGACATTGTTGGGAACTTGTCACGAAATAGTTTTATATGATTTATACCCAGATGTTGCAAAAGGGAAAGCTATCGATATCGCTCAATCGACAAATTATTCTCCACAAGGAAGTATCGTTACCTCGGCTACAACTTTAGCAGATATGAAAAATTGTGATATCGTCGTTATTACAGCAGGGGTACCTCGAAAAGGAGATATGACAAGAGAAGATCTGCTCCTTATCAATGCGAAAATCATTAAGGATGTAGTAGCTGGCATAGTACAATATTCTCCAAATGCGATTATCCTTTGTGTCTCAAATCCTCTTGATGTAATGACTTATGTAGTGCATAAACTGTCTGGTTTTGAAAGGAATCGAGTTATTGGAATGGCCGGTGCACTCGATGCTTCAAGAATGTCTTATCAAATAAATAAAAAAGTAGGTTTCGGACAAGGACAAACAAGAGCTATTGTAATAGGTGACCATGGACAAAATATGATTCCTCTTCCAGAAATATCAGCAGTTGGTGGTATTCCACTTGGTCAACTTATTTCCAATGAAGATATGGAAGAGATTATCGAAAAAACAAAAGAGGGTGGTGCTGAGATTGTAAAATATCTTGGTACTTCTGCTTATTATGCTCCAGGAAGAGCAATATCTATTATGGTACAAGCCATTTTAGATGATTCAAGAATCATTGTGCCATCTTCTGCTATGCTTAGCGGGGAATATGGATATCATGATATAACCATTGGTGTTCCAGTTGTACTTGGTGCCAAAGGAATCGAGCAAATTATTGAAATCGAACTCAATGATTCTTTAAAAACAAAATTTGCCACAAGTGTTAATTCTATTAAAGAGGGAATTCAAGTTTTAGAGGATAATGGATTTTTTAATTAAAACTTATCCTCTATCTTTTAAATAAGAAAAGGCTAGTCAAATTGACTAGCCTTTTCTTTCTTATGTGTATCAAATACTTGTTCAATTAAGAACAGTGTCCACCACCACAACAACCACCTTTTGCAGGTACAGCAGATGCAGCAGCTTCTAAAGCTTCAGCATAGTTAGGTTCAGTTGTAATTTCAGGTACAACTTGTTTATAACAAACTTTTCCATCTTCACCAATTACAAAGATAACTCTTGCAGTGATACCAGCTAATGGTCCATCAGCTAAAAGAACTCCGTAAGCATTTGCGAAATCTTTATTTCTGAAATCTGAACAAACTTTTAAGTTTTCAATTCCAGCAGCTCCACACCATCTAGCAGCCGCGAATGGTAAGTCCATAGATACAGTGATAACTTCTACACCTGAAAGGTTAGCAGCTTCAACATTGAATCTTCTAGTTTCAGCATCACAAACACCTGTATCAAGTGAAGGTACCGCGATTACCATTTGAACTTTTCCAGCTCCACCGATTGTTTCATTTTGAAGCATTGGGTTACAGTTTACAACTGTTACAACTGGAGCTACATCTCCAACTTTGATTTCATTTCCTGCTAAATTACATACGATGTCATTTTTAAATGTTACTGTTGCCATATTTAAATTCCTTTTATTTTTATTTTTAAGTGATAGAATTCTAATAGGATTAGATAAAGGTAGTCTTAATTGAAATCCTTAATAAATAGATTTGATTTTTAGTACTTAGAAAGTAAAAAGATGATACCATCGCATCTTATAAAAAATTATCATCAGTTCTTTATCGATTCCAGACAGGTGCTGTTATCCCTATTGAAAATAAATGGAATTTTTATCCACGATAAAATAACTAATATTGAAAGGAAAATAATGAGTCAATTACCAAACTGTCCAAAATGTGGAAGTGAATATACCTATAAAGATGGAAACCTATATATCTGTCCTGAGTGCGCAAATGAATGGTCTCAAGATTCATCTTTAGAAAGTAATGAGAGTGATGATTTAGTTGTAAAAGATGCAAATGGAACTCTTTTACAAGATGGAGACGACGTAACAGTTATTAAAGATTTAAAAGTTAAAGGAAGTTCTTCTGGTATTAAGGTTGGTACTAAAATTAAAGGTATCAGGCTTGTAGAAGGTAGCGATGGTCATAACATTGACTGTAAAGTTCCTGGTGTTGGAGCTATTAAATTAAAACAAGAGTTTGTAAAAAAATCTTAACTTACCTTAAATAAGAAGTTTCATTTCTAAGCTTCTTATTCTGTACAAATAGACCTTGATAAATAAACTGTGTAAGTTTACTATTTAGCTGTTAATCACTTTTTGTATTTTTGCAATAACTTCACAAAAAAATATGCAAAATATTCTATATATCTAATTGACACTTGTAAATCTTACTTTTAAGTTATTTCTTAAAGAAAGTATAAGAGCTTTTTAGATATCATCCCAAACTTTTACCATATCGGTAATCGAATACTATACCAATCAAGGAGGTCATGATGGCTTTAGATCAGGACATAAAACAAGAGATTATCTCAACTTATAGAAGAGATGAAAAAGACACAGGTTCAGCGGAAGTTCAAATCGCTATATTAACAAAACAAATTGTTGTTTTAACAGAACACTTAAAAATTAACAAAAAAGACCATTCATCAAGACTTGGGCTTTTAAAAATGGTTGGAAAAAGAAAAAGACTTCTTACGTATTTAAGAAGAACTAATTATGCAACTTTTGCAAAATTAGTGCAAGATTTAGGAATCAGAGCTAAATAATTTTAGTTTCTCTAAATTTTAAAAGCCCAAGTGTTTTTCACTTGGGCTTTTTTATTTACAAAAAAGCACTAAACTATCAAATATTTTTGTATAGCATCTTTTGAAACTAATTTTTTCCCTTGGACTATAAAATCTCCAAAATTAACATCATACACTTTTTCTGATTCTGTTTTTCCATAACTCACTATAAAATCAGCTGCCATTTTTTTATCAGCCTCACTCGCATTCTTTTCAAAAAGTACCAAAGGTCCAATAGCATCCATTATTCTAGCTTTGAGATATTTTTTACTATTTGTAGCCTCTAATTTTTCGTTGTCCTCTTGATTTCGTCCAATAATAAGCTTTGCCCCGTCAGGAAGCCTAAGTTGTCTTCCCACCTTAAGTGTATCAATATCTTCAATCTCCAAAGTATCATTAGCTACGAAATCTCGTAGTCGATTACTAAACTGCACATCTGTAAGTAAACAACCACCAGCTGGCGGTTCAAAGTTTTCTAATCCAATTTTCTTAGCCATCTCCAACTGAATAGCTCGACTTCTTCCCCAGATATCAAGGAGTTTTTCTCTATCTACCCAACCTTCCCTTTCGGCTTTTGTCATAGGAAGAAGCTTAGCACTAAGTGGTCTTAACACTAGATCTTCATTTTCGCTCAATTTTTGAACTATCCCTAAAGCATCTTTATTTTGACTCATCGGTCTTTGTCCTAACACTTCCCCGCTTATCATAAAAGAAGCATCATATTTTTCAAGGAGCCTTGCTGTATGTCGAAACATAAATCCATGACAATCAATACAAGGATTAAAGTTTTTACCATAACCATATTTTGGTTCAAATAAAACTTCTCCTAAATATTTCTCTTTAAGGTCAAGAATCTCCAATTTCGCACCAATAAAATCACACATTCTTTGTAAATAACTTACTCTATCATTAAGGGAACCAAATCCCGTATCGACATATATCGCTACAACTTCAATCTCCTGATCAATCACCAACTTCATCGACAATATCGAATCAAGTCCTCCGCTAAAAAGTGCTAATGCTTTCAAAATAACTCCAATGGATTTAAATATCTATTATTTTTTGTAGTTTGAAATACTAAAGTATCCTCAATTCTACCAACAACATACCCTTGAGGTATAACTTTTCCTACACTTAATGTTGGTGCTATTTGACTAAGTTGTGAATAGATCGTATGAATATCACCACTGTGTTTTAAAATAACAACATTGCCTAAAGATCCAGCATCATTTTTTGCATAAACAACTTGTCCTTTGAGTGCACTAAAAACTTTTTCATTTTTTGTATTTGATTTTAAAGAAACAGACTCATTAAAAAGCTCTATCTTATACACTGAATCAACATAAGAACCGAATCTTTTCGTCACGACATAAGAGCTAAGGGGAGCTTGTATTTTGATATTCTTGGAATCAGATATTTTTATCCCTTGATTTGTATTCCCCATATTTCTTACTTTTAAGTCAGCGTCGTTTTCAAAAGTCTCCTTTGAAAGTATTTTGATATCTTTTGATTTACTCTCTTCTATATTATTGTTAGCTACCGTTACACCACTTTCCGTTGAAGCTTTTTTGCCTTGTCTTTTCGCTTCCTCTTTCGCTTTTCTATCCCGCTTCTCTTGCTCTCTTTTTGCTTGTAATTCAGCTCTTTTTATCTTTTGTAACTCTGTCTCTTTTATAATATTGAGTTTACTTAGGAGAGAATTCAACTCATTTTGTTTTTTAACTATCGCTTTGAGCTCATTTTGATATGCACCATGTTTTGATTTTAAGCTTTCAATTGAATTTTGTTGTGCTTTTTTCAAATCTAAAAATCTTTTCTCTTTCTCAATTCCTGTATTAATAAATTTTTCTAACTCTACTCTTTTGATATCGTTGTCATTTTTTAGATTAATTACTTGCAAATACTCTTTATTTGATTTCATAATACTATCTTTTGAGCTTTCAAACATAAGCTTAAATTTCTCTTGCTCTACAATTTCATTGATTGTTTTTTTATCTAAAATATCTTTTCCTATCGTAGTTGTATATTTATCAACAACTGCATTGACAATTTTTGCTTCTAAAGATAACTTGTATTGCTCTATTACTTTTGATTTTTGAGTAAGTAGAACAATCTCCTGCTTTGCATCATCAAGCTTTCCTTTATTTGTGGTTATATTTTCTGAAATTGTTTTTAAGTTATTTTGTATATTGTGATATTTATTCTCTTCTTGAGAAAGGGAATTTGCCAAAACTCTTATCTTCTCATTTGTTTTACTCTGCTCCTCTTTTTGAGTATCTAATATGTTTTTGTTATATTGTATTGTTTGATTTATTTTTTTTAAATCTGCACCAAATGCTACAAAAAGAAAAGTAAAAAGAACAATAAAAAACTTCATTCTTTATTTAAACCTATTTTTTATCAAAACACCAAATACAGTCACAGCAGAGATAGAAAGTGATAAACCAAATAAAAACACTATTTCAGTAATCTCATAGTTAATCTTATTTTGAAGAATAATCTTTGCTATTTCGGGACTAAATATATTCTCTATATTTTGATCGATATAATAAATACTACATACAACAATAATTGCGGAGACCAATCCACTTAATAATGCTAACTTGATAATTGGTTTTCCCCCATACAATAACGATCCACCATGCAAATTGATAATTTCTAATCTTTCATAGTGTTCATAAAACCATATATTAATCTGATTTACTATAATAAATAAAGTAAAAATTATCATAAATACAAACATTGTCATTGAAACCGTTTCAATAAATAAAAATAACGAATAGACGTTATCATGATCTTTTGAAAATGTTTCAACAGACTTGATCCCATTAATTAAAAATAATTCTTTTTTGATTCTTTCCAATTTTGATGATGTTGGAAATTGATTTAACGAGATAGTATAAAAATAAGGTAATTTAACCTGAAGAAGAGCAAAAGAACCTTCAGAAACCTCATTTTTCAAATCATTTAATATCTTTTCTCTAGAAAGTGGTTTGAGCTCTTTCAAATCTATAGAAGCTATTTTCTCTATATCATCTATAGTAATTGGAGCAGTTGTTACAATTACAATTGAATAGTCACTATTAATTGTCATTTCATATTTATCAATCATTTTAGATATAGAAATATAAATAGAAAATGAAAACAACATTATAATAAGCGGTAAACTAAACGATATAAATCGATTAAGACTCATAAATATCTCCAGATAAAATATCAAACTTTCTAAAACTCAATCCAAAATTATTAGGTATTCTATGAGTTACTACAATTACTGTTATTCCCAATTGCTCATTTGCTTTTTTCAAAAGATCCCAAATCACTGTTGCTGAATAATCATCAAGATTACCAGTTGGTTCATCCGCTAGAATTAATTTTGGATTATGAGCTAACGCTCTAGCAACCGCTGCTCTTTGTTGTTCCCCTCCACTTAACTCGTAAGGATACACTCCCCCTTTAGAACTTAATTTAACATGCTTTAAAAGTTTTCTTGCTTGCTCCAAAGAGAGTTTATCATTGTAACCGTTAAGTTTTAGCGGAAGCATAATATTTTCTTCAACCGTATATTCTTTTATAAGTTTATAATCTTGAAAAATAATTCCCATATTCTTTCTAAGCTCTCTTATTTTTCCATTGCTAGCTTTTAAAATATTAAGCTTATCAATTAATAAAGTCCCTTTTTTTGGTTTCAATTCACCATAAAAAGATTTTAAAAGAGTTGATTTTCCCATTCCACTTGAACCAGTTATAAAAACAAAATCCCCTTGTTTTATATGAAACTTACCGTTGTGTATAATGTCTTTCTTCCCATTGTATGTTAAACACAAATCACTTGCTAAAATCATTCTACTAATTCCCACCATTAAATAATATTTTTTCGATCAATTTATGAGCCTTTTTATTTGTACTTGTTGGTACCGGAGTTGCTATAAAATAATTTATTTTTTCTCCATCAATCATTATGTAAACACAAAAAGGTTTATTAAAACTACCCATGCTAACATGAACAAGCCCCTTTGTTTCCGAAACTTCAAACGAATATGTATAATGAACCACATAATCGTTTTCCACAATAGGCTTTAAAGGTAAAAAATTTTGAATTTCTTTAAAAGAAAACTTATTTACTCCATGAAATGAAAAATCTTTATCAAGAATTATTGAATTTGAAATTTTATCTGCATAGATTGTTAAGTCCCAAATATCTTTTCCCATTCTTCTCCATCTGTCTTCATATTTGCTGCTCACTTCAAGATTTTTATTTTTGAATATTTCACTTCGCTCACAATAAGTTTCATAAAGTTCTTTTGAATATTCATAATAAAGCGGACTATCTGTTCTTAATTCCAAACTTCCACCAATTTTTAAAGCTCTCAATGATTCATCTATAAACTCTTTGCTCATAACTCTTCTATGAGGTTTTTTATCCCAAGGGACTGGAAAATGAACAAATATTTGACTAATTGAATTAGAAGCAATAAATTCTAAAAATAACCTTGCATCATAATTAACAATAAAAATATTTTCAATATTATCAATTCTTATTTGTTTTAAAACCTGTTCAATCGAAGGAGTATGAATCTCTAAACCAATATAAATTTTTTCTTTATTTAATTTTGCTTGATAAAGAAGATGCCGTCCACTTCCAAAACCAACTTCAACACATATTTCTTTTGTTGTCTTAAACTCACCTACAAAATATTCAATATCTTTAAGATATTCTTTTTTGGGTTCAAGCTTTGTATTATGAATTGTGATATTTGAAGATATAACCTCGCAATTACTAAGAGCGATATATGCATGCAAAGCTTTTTTTGCCAAAATAATTGGTGCTATTTTTGTTGTTGCATCAAGCTTAATTAGATGATTTCCATTTTTTTCTAATTTTGTTAGCAAAAATGTTTTACCTTCTACTTGAACACAAATTTTATCTTCCTTCTCGCAATGTGCTATAAAATCAAAAAACACTCCATCACAAGATGATGGAATTTTTATAGAGTTGTGTTTTTTGGTAATGATATGAGGCATTTATAGAATTACCTATTTTGTTGCATTTTGACTTGGTTGTCGTTCTGATTTCTCTTCTAATTTAGGCATAACTAACATTGCTGGTTTTGTTCTATTTGAAACTAATCCAAACTGATCAACAGCCTCAATTTCATATTTATACTCAATCCCTCTTACAATATCCGAATCTTCATATTTAAACATTTGAACGTTTTTAATCATTTTTTCTGATGATTGGAAAAAATTCTCTTTAGTAGTTTTATAAATATTATAACTGATTGCTCTATCATCCCCTTTAACCCAATTTAAAACGATTCCACTTAATGTAATTTGTGCTAATGTTATAGTTGGTTGTAAAGGTGCGGATAAAGTTTTACCAATAACAGGAGCCATCAATTTGATATCATTTTCCAAACCATCTTTATCTATACTAGATATCTTATAAAAGTTAGTTTTATCATTCTCTGTTATTACATGCTCAAATGTATTGTCAGTTGCAGCAGCTCTGAATATAGCCTTGAAACTTCTATCAGCTTCACTACTTACATATATATTGTATGCTATAACATCTTCTTGTGGACTTTTTGTCCATTTGAGGATTATTTTTTGTGGTTGGTCTTTTGTTGCATTCAATGATCCAATAGCTTGAGGAAGCGCTTTTGTTGTAGCTGTTGCAGACATGCTTGGATTTGATTCTATCCCTTCAAAGTTAACAGCTTTAATTCTGTAAATGTAAGTTACACTATCTTGTAAATCTCTATCAATATACTCCATATTTAGTCTATTCTTGATAGTAGCAACTTTTTTCCATTCAGCATCTGTTGGAGTATTTTTCTCTAAGATATATTCTTTGATAGATAATAATTCATGTGGTCTCCATTGAATTCTTACTTTTCTTGGAAGATTACTTGCCGCATCAACAAATGCAACCGAATCAAAAAGTGGGTAAGTTTTTATGGCTTTAGCATCACTTGGATTTGATTCAAAATTATTTTCACCAATAATAGATATGCTATAGGCATATTGAGTATTAGGAAGCAAATCATAATCAACATAATGTTTTGTATACTTATCAGAAACAGTACCTACTCTATTAAATTTTGAATCAGCTTTCCCAAGATCTTTTCTATAAATATAATAACCATTAATATTTACATTTGAAGTACCTTCCCATTCTACGCCTACAGATTTAATATCTGGTAATAATTTTATTGTTTTTACATCTACGATGGGGAGCTTCTCATCTATTTTTGGTTCATTATTTACTGATGTCGACGTAGGAAAAGTAAACACAGGAAGGGAAAGAGACGAGGTATCACATCCAGTCGTTAGCATCAAGAAAGCAGTTAGAGATAAACTCTTTATTAATTTTTTCATTCATAATTCCTTTATCAAAGTTTTTTTCAAGTAGATTTTGCATATCCATTGGTATATCTGCAACAAATTCAAAGTTTTCATTTGTAACTGGATGCTTCAAATAAAGACTATAAGCATGCAAAAATATTCTTTCTATGGTACTATCTTTGCCCTTAAATCCATATAAATCATCTCCTAAAATCCTTCGATTTAAGGATTCCAAATGAACTCTTATTTGATGTGTTCTCCCTGTAAATAATTTCGCACAAACAAGCTCATATTTGTGACTATTATTATCCATATTTTTATTTTCAATAAGTTTTTTAAAGGCAGTTTTAGCAAATCTTCCGTCACTTACAATTGCCATTTTTAGTCTTTGATTTGGATTCCTTCCAATTGGTTTTTCTACTACAATATCATTTTTTAGTGGTATGTCAATGCATGCTATATAGTATCTTCCCATACTTTTATCTTCAAGCTGTGAAGAGAGTTTTGCATGAGCTTCATTTGTTTTGGCAACAACCAAGAGCCCACTTGTTCCCTTATCAAGCCTATGTACAATCCCATGTCGTTCTTCTCCGCTTAAAGTTGAAAGAGAAATTTTTTTTATCTTTAACCAATCAACAAGTGTTGGTTCCTTAACGCTTGGAGCATCATGCACTACCAAGCCAACAGGTTTATTAATTACCATAAGAGCTTCATCTTCATAGATTATTTTGACATCATATTTTAAAATTTCTTCTTGAGCAAATTCACTCTCACTTTCGACTGCTTCTTTGAATTCAACTTCAATAATTTGCCCAATTTTCAATTTTTGACCACTTTTTACGGCAATCTTATTGTCTATTTTTACACAATTATTTTTAATAAGCAATTCAATTTGATGCCTTGGTTGTTCTAGTAATAAAGCCAATACCTTATCCAATCTTTCATTGTTATTTGCGATATATTTTTGAGTCATTTTGATGTTCTTTCAGTCTTTTTAAGATATTGTTTCGTCATGAATTTTTTTGATAAACGAATAATATCACATTTTAATTATGAACTCATCTTATTTATACTTCCTTTAATCATTCTTTCTCATGTACTTATAGGAGAGATAAGTGATATGCTGGCTCAAAAACAGTTATTATATTTCTTTATAGCTTTTATGTTTTTTATTATTGTTTTTATTTTACCAATACGAGAAAATGTCGATTTTATCCCTCTATTTTATTGGTTGGGAATTTTTCTTCTTTTTTCTGTTATGCTTTTTGGAGTTAGTAAATTAGGGGCAACTAGATGGTTAAATATCCCTATTGTAAATCTCACAATTCAACCATCTGAACTTTTTAAACCAATTTTTTTACTTCAAATGGCTTTTTTAGTTCACAAAAATCCACCACCAAAAAATGGTTATAACTTAAAAGATTTTAGTTATTTCTCCTTTTTTATTTTACTTCCTTTTTTTCTTATTGCAACAGAACCAGACCTTGGAACTGCCCTTGTTTTACTCCTTGTTGGATATGGAATACTTTTTATTGTTGGTATCCAACAAAAAATTATTTTTACACTAGTAGGAATAGTTTTGGTTGTCTCACCATTTTTATATACTTATGGTTTAAAAGATTATCAAAGAAAAAGAATTACTGATTTTTTAAGTGAGAAACCGAGTTATCATGTCCAGCAATCAATTATAGCCATAGGTTCTGGAGGCTTCTTGGGTAATGCTGAAGACGAAGCAACGCAAGCTCAACTTAAATTTTTACCTATTGCAACAAGTGATTTTATTTTTGCTTATGTCGTTGAAAGGCATGGATTTTTTGGTGCTATTGCTCTTATTGCAATCTACTTGCTTCTTATTTTTTATTTGTTACTTTTAAATTTTACATTCAAGGATGATCATCTTATAACTGTTTTTGCAAGTGGAGTTGGTCTTCTTATTTTTCTTAATATGGGTGTTAATATTTTAATGGTTATAGGTTTTGCACCCGTTGTTGGGATACCTTTACCTATGTTTAGCTATGGTGGAAGTAGTTTTATTAACTATATAATTATCATTGCAATACTTGAAAATCTTCTTGCCTTTAGATTTAAAGTGGGTTATCAATACAAAAAATTCTTTTAATTTTCCTCGATTAATTTCACATCTACTCTTACCCCAAGTTTGCTAAATCCACTACTTTGAATAACTCCCTTAAGTGGTGCGATATCGTGATAGTCTCTCCCGTACCCCAAGACTATATATTCCTCATTTGGAATTTTATTGTTAGTTGGATCAAAATCAACCCAACCAACATCGGGGATATAAACACTAAACCAAGCATGACTTGCATCTGTTCCAAAAAGCTTTTCAGATCCTTCTGCGGGTAAAGTTCTGATATAACCACTTACATATCTCGTTGGGATTCCAAGTGTTCTAAGCGCAGAGATTGCAAATTGAGCGAAATCTTGGCACACACCTTTTTTTTCTTTAAATATAATATCGATTGATGTAGTTACATCACTAAAACCACTTTCAAAATCAAAATCTTCAAAAATTCTCTCCATGAACTCATAAATAGCTTCAAAAAGTGGTCTATCTGGCCAGAATGATTCTTGTGCATACTCAATAATATTTTGATTTGCCATAGGAATTAACTCTGTATGAAAGAGATAAAGCTTAGCATAATTATCTTCCACATTAAGCATCTCAAGTCTTTTTGCTAATTGTTGATAACTAATTGTTGATTTTTTATATTCATTAATATTTTGATTTATCTTTTTATTATCAATTTCTATTTTTGAAAATGTTTTTAAAATCAAATTTCTATGTGGTTTTTTAAAAGAAATGAAATTATTAGTATTCTCAAAAAAATCTACAAATTCATTCATTTCTGATGGATAAGGTACAATTTCTAATTTATACTCCAAAAGTTTTTGAATAGCATTATTTTTTGGTTTAAGTCTTATAATATTATGACTAAACGTTGTAAGACTCCCGTATTCAAATGAAGTTTCATGATAAATTTCATAAATCATAATTTTCCTTTATTCATTGTTGTGCGAAAAGTATGTTTTCGTAAGTTCATCTGAAGATATAGTTAATAAAGTAGAAATATCAGACAAAAACTGATCCAATTTTTCATAAACAAAACCATCTTTTTTTATTTGCAATAACTCTGTTGGATTTGAGAGCATAATTTTTGAATATATTTTAAATATTGGTTCTTCACAATCATTAAAATAATTACTGTTTTTTTGTTTTGGTAATTCTTTAATATTTTCTAATAATTCTGAAATAATATATACGAGTGATTTTGGATATCGTGCATTAAAAATCAAAAATTCCACTACATTTGATAAATCTAAACTGGATTGATAATAAGCTCTATAAGAATTATAACTTTCGTAAGAATTCAATAAACTATCAAGAATCTCATATTGAAGTATCTTATCAAGTTTAAGGCAAAGCAGTGCCCGAAGTTTTGATATCAAAAGAAGCGAAGTCTCAATTTTTCCTCCAATCTCAAATAAAATCAATCCTTGCTCTTTAAAAATAGATTCATCAATCAATTCTTTATATGCCATAAGATATATAAGCAAACTATCAATTTGATTAATATGTTCTCTTATTGGTTGATTTTTTTGCATCCCATAACTATGCCAATTTTTATACATTTTATCAAATATCCTCCAAGCATCAATTGCAAGAATATTTTTTACATTAATATTTGAATTCGATAACATTTCAATAGTAAAGCTAAGTGAACCTACTCTATTTTTGTTTTTAATTATATCGATAATCTCATCGAAATAATCTTTTTTATTAAGTTCCAAAAACCCAGGATATGTCATTGTAAGATGAGTAATTGCCATATTTAATAGTTTTGTTGCATTAACTGTTTCATCATATTTATCACTTTTATACGCATTCATAATATTTTTTAGATTAAATCGTAGTATTCTTGAAATAATAATTGCTCGGCTAAGATATCTTCCTAACCAAAAAAGATTTTCAGCTCTTTTCGTAGATATATTTTCCAACCTCGAATCAATATAGGCTCTTTGAAGAAAAGGGCTTAGTGGTGCTTCTTTATCTTCCCCTAAAATCCATAAATCCTTACTACTCCCACTATTTTGTCCAGAAAATATTAAAGAGTCTTTTGAAATAGCAACCCTCACAAGTCCGCCAGGCATAACTTCATATTCATCCTCATGTTTATAGCTAAAAGCTCTTATAATAACATTTTTTGATTCTATTGTTTTGTCTGTAAATGATGGTGTAGTTGAAAAATCTATATGCTCTTGTCCAATATAAGCTTGTGGAAAAAGTTTTATTTTTAATTTTAGTTTTTTTATATCTTCGTCATTAAGATTCTTTCCGATATATAATTCAATATTTTCCGTTTCATCTATTTTTTTAATGATAAGATTAGAAATATTCTCCAGAACATATTCAATTTCATCTTTTTGTCCACACCACCATGTAGCTATTTGTGGTAAAATCAATTCTTCATTCAAAAAATATTTACAAATATTTTTCATAAATGGGATCAATCCACTATTTTCTAAAATTCCTATCCCTATCGGATTTGTCATAGAAATATTATCATTTCTTATCACATTTAAAAGCCCTGCTACACCAAGCTTTGAATCGCCTTTTAGTTCAAGAGGATCACAATATCTATCATCAACTCTCCGTAAAATCCCATCAACTTTTTTAAGCCCATTAAGATTTTTTAACCAGATATGATTATCTCTTGATAAAAGATCTTCTCCCTCTACCAATGGGATATCTAAGAAAGCACTTAAATAAGAGTGCTCAAAATAAGTTTCATTGTGAGGTCCTGGAGTAAGTAAAACAATAAGAGGATTTTCTTGGTGTTTTTTTACAGATGTTTTTAACATTTTTTTAAATCCATCTATAAAATTTGAAACTCTTTTTATCTTAATATCTGGGTAAATATCACTAGCAATAGAATTCATAGTTAAGCGATTTTCTAGCGCATATCCAAGTCCAGATGGAGCAGAAGTTTTATCACTTATAAGCCAAAATTTTCCATCAGCTCCTCGACTAATATCTGCTGCATAGAATTTTAAACTATAAATATCTCTATTTAAAAATCCCACAGCCTCTGGAATAAATCCTTTATGAGAGAAAATAATTTCAGCTGGAATAATCCCATCTTTTAAAAGTTTTTGCTCGGTATATATATCTTTAAAAATAAGATCAAGAAGTTTTGCTCGCTGTTTAAGTCCTCGGCTAACTTCCTCCCACTCCTCTTCTTTCAAAATAAAAGGGATAGGATCAAGATTCCAGTTTCTATTGATTCCATTTGGATCATTATAGCTATTATACGTTACTCCATTATCTTCAAGTCGCCAATCAATCTCAAATTGTTTTTGTTCTAATTCTTTGATGCCAACTTTTTTTAAAGCTTTTGCAATCTCT
>DYPS01000138.1 GCA_020719775.1 Desulfosporosinus sp.
CAAGAAAACAACAAAGAAGTATCTTTTCTTTGTCAAAATCAATGCTTCTTGCTTCTCTGAGATTTAGCCAACAATGATGTGATTAAAATACACGGAGACATCAATGGGAACGGTATATTTGGTTATGGTTTCCTTGTTGGGCAACAAGTGGCTCCTTGAGAAATGGTGCAAGTTTCTTGACCAAGTTCCATTGACACGACCTATATTTTTTCAAAGAATCAACTCTTCGATCAAATCCCAAAAGAAGCAAAAATTCTTTTAGTTTTTCAAGGGAATGTTTGATCTCAAGCAATGTCAATACAATTATGAAAACTAGGATTTTGAGAAAAAACACAACAGTTATGGAAAGATTTTTGGACTATAGAGCCAATAACTCCTTATAGCATAAATCTTAGATATGGAGTAAAACTTATCGATACCTCTCTTATTAAAATATGATACATTGTTTTTGTTTTACTCGCAATATTCATTCTTTCTGGCCAAAAGTTTCGCAAAAAAAGAATAGAAACCATGCTATATCTTTGAATATCCATTTTCTTTTTTATCGGAGTAAGGAATCTCATAACTTATATTTCGATCACCACTCAATGACTGCAACAATACACCTTTGCTTCTCCTGATACAAAAAGCTTTTTTGATCTTGGAGATTATATCGTATTTACAGAAAAAATCAGAGAGACGCTCGAATTAGACACAACAAAAGAATCTTGTAAATTTTTTGTAGATAGTTTCCAAGATCGACCTTTCAAATCTCATTGGGGGTCTGTTTATCTTAAACCATGTGAACTAGTAGCGACATGAAGTATTGCTGATTATCTCATTTATTACAAAAAGCCCATTTCAGAAATAGGTAAATGAAAACAAGTACTTATAGACTTCAATTGAAGTTTCCTTTTACAAAATAAATGATTTTAATCATGTTTGATTCTTCTTTTTTCCTTCTCATAAAGGTGCTATTGATACACCTTCTTTTGCCTATTATCCCTTGAATACTATTCTTTTGGATTTTTTTTGGGAAAAGATTCTGATGAACATTACTCTATTTCCTTTCTTGGATTATAGGGATGGGGGTTATAGCTATGAGCCTTTTCAATTTTCAATTTATTCATTTTGGAGTTTGAATTTGAGCTTATTTTGTCCTATTGATGCTTCTTCTTGCAGTGTTCTTGTGAAAGATTTTTTTGAAGAAAGAGACAATAAAAGATTATCTTCCCCTTTTGAAACCTGAAGTTATTACTCGGAAAGAAATAAAAGCATCATTCTTTTCTTTATCCAAATTTCAAAAAGTGTTTACCTTGTGTTGAGGTGTTTTTTCTTTCCTTTTCTTGGCTACAACATTTGTCTTTAGAATATCTTTACCAACTTATGGAGATGATAGTTTCGGAAACTGGAATAGCCAAGCCATAAATATTTATCACGACGGTGGAGTAAAACTTTTTGGAAACAAAGACGAGATCCTCACAAGATGATGAAGAATGTGATACCCATTTTATGTCTCAATATACAAAGCAACAGCTTCAGATTTCTTTTGATCTTTCAATGATATTTATATCAATGTGTGGCAATGGCTAGCATTTCTGACAATGATTCTCTTTTCTTTTTATATTACTCGAAAGGAAACAAAAAATATTTTTCTTTCTGTTTTGCCAAGTATACTCATTTGTTGATTACCTTTAGTCTTTTTCCATAGTATAGAAGGCTATATGGAAATGCCATGCACCATTTATTCGGTGTTTACTATTCGGGCTTTTTGGAAGTTTCTTACAGAAAAGGATTATGGTTATCTATCACTATGATTTCTATTAGGTTTCATCCTTTGTAATATCAAAAACGATTGATTACTATGATATTTTGCATGAATTTTTCTTGGTCTCATATTCATTCTTTTGATTTCCCAAAGACTTATTCCAACGATTTCGGAAATTTTCAAAAAGAAAACGATTCTTTTTCAGATAATTTTCTTTGGCTTCTACTTTTTCTTGCCATTTATATTCATCAAACGATACCACAATTTATGATTCAATCAATCTGTTTCTAGTAGTTGAGAAGTTCTTTCTTCTAGCATACATCGAGAAATCTTTAGCATTTTCAAACATATATTTTTTGGTATGGACAACTATAATATTGCCCTCCTCCCCATTATTTTTCTATGACTCTTTTTGTATATTTTCAAAAGAAAAGAACTTACTACTCTGTATCTTTTTTTGGCTCCAGCGACTATTTTTTCCATTTTTATTTTGGTCTTTCTTTTGACGGAGAATTACCAATTTGTAATGAATCAGCTTACTGTAAATAGAGTTTTTACCATGGTTTTTGTTGTGCTGTTTGCCTTTATTTGATTGCTTCTTTCAAAAAATGAACCTATGACACATAACCATAAACATTAAAAAGATAAGTACTTCTTTTGTAAAGTATTTTTTGTGATCTGGATTGGCGTTTTTATGTGATATTTGATTATTGTTTTCACTTACCCACTTTTTTTTATTACATTATCTTTTGGGAAATGTGGTTTCATATCTCACCTGAGGACTTGTGAGCTTTGCCCTTAATAAAAAGTATACTTTTGAAAATAAATACAAAAAACACACGAAACAATTTATGATTTTTATGATTCTTAATGTTTTCAATCTTGCTATAGTAAGCTTGATCCTGTTTCTTTTGGTTGATTTCCTAGACCTTTATTTTTTGTGGGCAAAAACAATAGCAACCTGAGTAAGTTTCGTAATAGGCTTTTTTGCACACAAACACATAACTTTTAGATTTATGAAATAAAAACAATGAAAAAGAAAATTGCGATTTTATGAGCCTGACCAGCATGAATGGTTTCTGCCTATGAATTGATGAATCATGGGAATATATATGAAATCCATGTTTATGAAAAGAATAAAACAGTTTGAGGAATGGCAGGAAGTTTTATTTACAATGGACAAACTGTTGATTTTTGACCTCATAGGTTTTTTTCAAAAATTGATAAAGCTAATGAGATCTTCATAAAAACCTTATGAGATGAGGCAGTAAACGTCAAAAGATTAACAAGAATGTTTTACAACAAAAAGTTTTTTGCTTATCCTGTGAAACTTTGAGATGTAATCAAAAAATTTTCTTTTTCTGATCTCCTTCGTATGTCATGGAGCTATTTATTGGCAAAGATTTTCCCTTACAAAAATCCCACAACCTTTGATAAATTTATCATAAATAACTTTGGAGAAAAGCTCTATCAAACATTTTTCAAAAATTATACAGAGAAGCTTTGGTGAATTGATTG
>DYPS01000053.1 GCA_020719775.1 Desulfosporosinus sp.
AACCCCAACCCCAACCCCAACCCCATCATAAACAATAAATATTTGAACAATTTGAGTGAACCAACAGTTAAGACAATTATAGTACAAATAAATATATTTATATTTCTTTTTAAAAAAATATACATTTTTTTTATTGGAAATATAAATTTATGACTGGAAGGAGGCGGGAGGGGAGTCGGGAGGGGCGGGTGTAAAGAATATTCTACAATTATATAGAGATTAATTATTCAATAATTTTTTAAAAAATAAATTTTACTCGCCAATAATAATTTAAGTAAACTTGACTGCCTTTTTTATTGTATAATTTTTTATCATCAAAGCAGCAAATTACGATATTTAATTTTACCAAAATGAAATATTTAGCATTAATCAGCATATTTTTTTTTTCTCATTTAAAAAATTGAATTTGAACAAATTCACTTAAATATTACTCAGCTCCTTAACTACAGCATTCAAATATTAAGCCTGAAATCAGCACATATTTTACAAAATCGGTTGAGTGATCCCCATTCTGATTTCCAGTTTATTTATTTTATTTATTTCATATATTGAAGATTATTGATTTAGTATTTGAATTCAGTAGTAATGATTAAAGATTAAAATTGTATAATTAAAAATATTTTAAAATATTCAAAATCAAAATAGCTAAATTTATTTATTAATATTCATATTTCTATCTTTTAAAATTAATAAACAAGTGCAAGAATGCTAAAATTGGTAGTATATATAAATGATAAATTTGATTTGTTCATTAAAATGTATAAAAGAAATATTGCATCAAAAATAATATTTAATGTTTTTATCATTTATCTTAAATTCATTGGAAAAATAGATCATTGTCCTTTCTATCATTTGGTTTGACAAATAAAATTTATTTGATTCTGTGTTTTCGCTTTTGTTGTCATATGTTAGGCATCTCTAAGATCTATTTGTATATTTTACTTTGTTTTATGTTTTTGGGCTATTTATGCCTTTATAATATCGGGCTCATCATCCATCTATTGATGAGATTTGCAAACTTATTCTATTTACTGCTGCATCAATTTTCTCCATTGATCTATACTTGCAGTCTCCTTGCTTAAATTTAGGTCAAATCTGAAGTTTAATTATCTTTTTGATTTACTGAGATCGCATATTGATTTATTGGAATTGAATTTTCTTTCATTTTACTATATTTTCTTTCCATTTTCTTCATTTAGCTAATCATCGCTATTAATTTATACATATTTTTCCTTTCTATTTTGTTATAACAATCTTTTCTTGCGTTAGCGCGTTGATAATTTTATTATACTACCATTTTATATGATAATTGAGTCATTGTTGACATGATGTAATTACTCTCCTTCTCCTTTTTCTTATTTATTCCTCTTTCTTCTGTCTCCTTGCTTTTCTTCCCACATAATATTATTTTGAATTTTATTTTTATAATTATTTACTATCGAATTGCGTAAAATATTTTCAGCAAAATGGTATAAATGATACTCCATTCATATTTGAGTTTACCAATTACTTTATTTTTAAATTTGCAATATTTATCTGTCAATCATATTTGAATTTGGATGTCATTCGATTTTTTCAACGAGGGAATCAAAAAATAGACCATTTAATTCTCCAAGGAAGAAAATAAGTAAGATTTTTTGAATAAATCAGTTTTCTGGAGTCAAAATTGCCATTACTAGATCCCACTAAATCAGCATCAATCAATATTGGAGCTGCTCTCAACTTTCTAAAATTTTCAGGATTGAAGTCAGATATCTATCAAAAAATACTAAAAAATTGCAAAATTTAAAGTAATTCATCTTCTAAATAGACAACAGGAAGACAATCACTTATGACGAAATGAAAAAAATATTTAGGGGAATAGCACTAGCCCAAAACGGAATAGAACCACTAGCAACCTATATATCATCAAATGCAACCACTAAACTACCAGTGTTTTATGATGACGATTCGGATTAGGAAAACTAACAACCTCCAGTCAAAATGGAACCGGTTAGACAATAAATTAAACCTGAAAAACAGGAAAAAACCAACTTACAACCCCCTCAACCACCTGTAAAACAGCAGGTGCTTGCTCATGTAAGTCCAATCAATCAGAATAAGGAAAATAATTCTAGACAACCTCCACTACCTCCACAGCATCCAACTACAGATAACCCTTTACATAGCAAGCTTAGAGATTTTTAAACAAATTGGCTAAAGCTTAACACTAATAATAATAAGATCGATGGTGGATAGGTAAAGGGACTATGTAAAAATTTAGCACAAAGAAGTAATTTATCAAAAGCTTGGAAATTGTGTTGCTTAACTCATTCAGGTTCACTTACTAAAGGATAATTTTTTGTATTTTTAGAATTGGTCAGCTCAACTAAGACATTACCTTAAATCCTATCAACCGACATGAAGGCAGTCATTACTCACATTGATAAAAACTCTCAAACTTCCATGTCGAAACCAGTTCACAAGGAAAATACAACTATAGTTAACAATGCTTCCCAATTAGGGTCAAGTCAGTTGTTCTAAAATTTTGGAAAATCATAGCCCACTATCGTAGCACAACCTACTATCTTACCATAATCAAATCAACAAACTTTTCCAGTTCAACACAAACCATCAATTTTATAAAAACTCCCTCAATTTCCAGATGTCACTGCTAAAGTTTCAGCCAAGCTCTAAGCCACATCAAAATCTCTATCAGCAGCTTAGCAGCAATCATAAGAATAGTTAAATCTCTTGCGTCGTAGTCAATAATCAATGAACAATATGATGGGATAATTATAGCAATTTTTATTAATGGTAAACAATAAAAACAACTAAGTTCGAGGCCAAATCGACCAACTTAAAAACAGTCAGCAAATTTTGAATGAAAGATTGAATAAAGTATGTGTGGCTATGAATTCTATCATAGTCAAACAAAATTCATTTATTGATTAACTTATGCAGGAAGTGGCCAATGCCAATGCGACTAACCAACAGAGAGTTGCTGTGCTGTAAAATTATGTTGCAGATGCGGATACTCAGGTTTAACAAAAAATTAATCAAATTAAAGAGAATAAACCTGTGAGGAAAAATAGTGTCTCATCGCAGAGGATGGCAGTCGAATAATCACAAATAAAACAACAGCCTGAAAGATATTTGAATCAGGAACCATAAGAGTAACTATCACCACAGCAAGATGCTAAAGAGTCTTTACAAGCTTCTCAAGTTGAATCATTGCCAGATTCAACGATAGAGCAGCAGTCAGCATCTCAAAGCCCCTCTCGAGTCATGACATAGCAATAAAGACTGTAGCAATAGCAATTATAGTATCAAAATCGTATGAAGATGAAGCAAATGCAAGTCATTCAACTGATTCACTATCTTACTCCTATATCTCAATAGGAATACCCATAAATAGCTCGTAGAATTACATCCTATTCTGAATAGGATCTTAATGTTGCATATTCAGGTCTTTACCAAAAATTGCAATAAAAACAGCATCAAGAACAGCAGCAGCTGCAATTAGCAGCTGAACGTCAGAAACGGCAATAAAAGAAACAATAGACTACTAATTTCCCAGATGAGGATGAGTTTAATACATCTAATTTTCATGATGAAAAGAATAACAATCAATAGGATTTTTTTAAGTGATTTTGCCAATATGTTACATTTCTTATTTCATTTAAAATATAGACTTATATCATCAATTTTTCTAAATCAATAAAAGGCTGAGTAAAAATAATATAGAATATTTTCAAAATCCTTTAGGAAATATAACTAACTGAAGTTATAAATAAGATGTGTTATTGATAAATTGACAATTTAAGGCAGGATTTTTAAAAAATAACAAAGATATAACTGAAAAATAATCATTAAAATAATCATAATTTTGAAAATAGATGTAGTGCTTATAATATTATTAACTTAAGCTGAAAATTATATTAATATGGTACTATGATAATGGGGTGCTCACACGGAAAAGGAGTGGTAGAATGTATAGAATAATTTAATAAAATTTAATACTAGTTTTGACAATAATATTGACAGATAAATCATACCAGCTTTAATCATAATACATATATCAATTATTGAAATAGTTTTAATTCGTAAAAAATCAGAAACAATATAATAAAATTGAGAGCTAAGTCAACTACAACAAATCTTCCATATTTCAAATTTAAATCAATATTACGAATTATTTAAATATCCATTCAAATAAATCCTATCCTATTTCTTTAAAATACTAATTTTGATCCATATCAAAATATTATTATAAGCATAACTAACAAATGAAGACTATTCTTCTTTCCCAGTCAATAACTATAACCCAGCAAATACATCCAATACATTTGAAAATAACTAATCATTATGCTATCAGCCCATCACCATTCGATGGTTGTATTGAGTAGAATCATACAAATGCTTTAAGGAGATGGATGATTTCATTCACTAAATCATTCAATCTAACCATCAAGACATACAATATCCGCCTTTATTGACCAACAGGAGATGTTTGGCTGCAAAATATTATTAATTGGATGTCTAATAATGACGAAAGTAAAGATAGACAAAGAACATTTTTAATCAAAGTAACAACGAAGAAGATCTTTAAATGCTAGATTATTATCCAATCAATTCATTAGCAGCATTTGTTGCCAAAAAAACTGGAAAAATTACCAACTTCAGAAAGAACAAATATCACAAAATAGGCTGAATAATTTAAAAATCAAAAATATTTTCAAAAATAGGCAGCAAACATTGTTTTATTCATAGTAATGAAACAGTTAAGTTTTATTGAATTTCATTTCTAATCAGCAAATGAAGATTCATCACAACAACATTCATGACCGAAAAAATCAATTAAAATAATAAATTCGACTGTCACGGGATAGAAGAAGAATCATTATTTTTAAAATATTGTTGCTGCATAAAATTAGTAGTATTTTGGCTGAAATTTCTATGATTTCTAATATTTTTGATCTGAAATGATGATTTTCTCTAAATCCATCAAAAGAATATTTCAAAATAAATGATAGAGCTTTGATAATAGTCATTTTGATGATCATAGAATACGTAAATTAAGTTTATATTATGTTTGTTTAATTCGATTTTTGGCGCTGAGCCGACCGTTAAAGTTGTAAAATTAGATAGCAATTGGGATATTAATGATTAATAAACTTAAAAAACAGTTTACTTAAACGCGATTGGATGGTGGTCAAGGAAAAGAACAATTCCCAAATATTTTTAAAGTTCAGAAGGAAGACAAATGTTGAGATACTGCATCATTAATCCAAAATCAGATATTAAACAGCCAGAAAACTACTTAATGAAGAAATCATCTTCTCCTAATTATGCCATTCCATAACTCAAGCCAAAAATTGTAAAAATCCTAGCGAAACAGGTGAAGTCCTACAAAAAATATTTAGCATGAAATGCTCAAATGATGAAGATTTTGGTAATAGTCTATGAATAAAAGATAGACGGGCGTTGATATCGAAATGAAGAGATTATTATGGATGTGTTTTTATTATTTATGGATTATATAATTTGAGTTGTTGGGCCAGCTGAAATTTCTTTGGGCATGTTTATTTATATTGATGTTTTGAATAAGGTATAATATTTTTTAAATAATGAAGCTCACAGGTCTTCTTTTATGTGTCCTGCTTTGCTCCATGGTGCTCTCTCAGAACAGCACTTGCGGAGTCTCAAGCCTTACCGGAATCGCCTCCGGAACAGTTATCCTCGGTGCTCCTAATGCACCTCTCGCTCAAGATGCATTCTCAGTGCCTCTCACTGGATTCAACCTCGACTTGTACGCCGAAGTCCACTCGGCCTTTGCCATCGCCGGATTCCAAGCTGCTTCCAACCAGCAGTTTTACAGTCTCGTTGTTGACAACATTGTCTTCTCCAATGGCAACACTCAAATGAACTTCACAATGAACTACCTTTACAACACCAACGGAATTAACTTCAAGACCACTTGGACCAGAGTCAGACTCAACTGGCTTGCTGTTTCAACATCCTTCCAAACCATCACTGGATCAGGAAGAGGAAACTACATTTGGGCTGGATCAGTTGGACTCAGTGCTCCTTTCAGTGGACTCGCTGGACCAGTTATGACTAACTCAATTTTCGCCAATCAGCCCGCCTCTATGTTGGCTGACCCTGAATGCGGTTACACCAATATCAGTCCCCCAGTTTTCGATCTCTCCTGTGTTGGTGCTGCTAACCCAAGATTCTTAACTCATCTCTACATTATGGGTTTACAATTCAATCCAACTGGAGGATCATACACTCTTGCTGCTTCAGTTCTCAGACAAAGCATTAATAATGATGATGAGGCTTTGCTTAATACTGAATTTGCTACGGCTGCCGTTTCTGGACCTCAAATGTTGATCAATGCTTATGGATCTCAACTCGCCTACATTAAAATCGGTATTGTTATAACTACCATTCTCGATATTATGACTTATCCCGATTCAAATCCTGCCAACTTCCAATATTCTGGAATTTATATGAACTACACTCTTTACAATGTTGCTCAACCCATCAGAAGATATGATCCATTAGTAGTTCCTGCTATGAGCAATGAAAATTTGAGATTTTACTCACTTCTCAATGCTAGATATCAAATATCTGGGCTTTCTTCATTCCAAATTGCTACTCTTCCTTCCAATGTGACCGTTCTCAACTACTAATTGACCTTCCCCAGCATTAACACTGTTCTTCTTCAAACTGATGATGTCAATTATCTCACCCAAGTTAAAATTTCAGCTGATTATTGGAATTCCCTTATCAACACATGCTCTTTGACTTCAACTCCCATGCTAAATGTTCAACAAAAATTGTTGACAAGTGTTCCCCCAATTACCATCAATCAGCAAAATATTTATGAGACTTCATCAAATCTTGAATTCAAATACATTGTTAACGGACAAAATGCTCTTGCTGATTTATCCATAAATGTTGTCTTCACCAACACCCTTGTGTTTGAAAAATTCACTCCTGGAATGGCCTATAAAATTGAAGTTACATTCTCTGAAACAAACCCTCCATTTATTTCAACCGGTATTTCAATTCAATATCAAATCGCAGTTCAAAACAATGTTATCGTCAATAAGATTGTCAACTCCACAGCTGCCGTAGATGAATGGAAATAAACTATTGGATATATTTTTAACACTTCCAATCCTACCATTACACTTACAATCAACATTCCTAGAGATAATACTCTTGATCCAGCCATTATAATTGATGGACCCCAAGCCAATGTTTTACTTTCAACAATGGTAATTACTCAATACTCTAATGCTTATGATCCAGTCAAAGATTGCTGCGTTCAATTTTGTGGAGCTAATAACGGAGTTAATGTTGCTACTAATCCTCCTACTTGTGTTGCTTGCACTTCTGGTCTCATTTATAACTCTGTTAGTGGTCAATGCCAATGCCAAATTGGATATTATTAAGTCGTTCAAGCTCTTACCAACACAACTCAATGCTATCCTTGCTTTGCTCCTCTTTGTCTTACCTGTAATGTTACAACCCCCACCATTTGCAACAGCTGTGTATCAGGTGCTGCTGTAAACAACGCTTCACTTTGCGCTTGTCTACCGGGATACTATCAAAGCGGTGCTGCGTGCAATGCTTGTCCCTACAAATGTTTGACCTGCAATGTCGGAAGTCTTTGCTCGGTTTGCTCAGATAATGTCACTCGTACCCTCGCCAACAACTGCGCTTGTCTTGATGGCTATTATGATTCTGGAAGTGCCACATGCACAAGATGTTCATCTCTTTGCAAGACCTGCAACTCTTCTACAACTTGTACTTCTTGCTTCGCTGATAGCAACAGAACCCTTGTTAATGGTCAGTGTGTGTGCTCAACTGGATTTTATCAAATTGTTAATTCTGATAACACTCTTACCTGTGGAAAATGTGATGCTTCATGCACCACCTGCTCACTTTTGCCCAATCTTTGCTCCAACTGTGATCCTAATGCTAATCGTATCCTCGGATTCGATGCCCTAGGCCACCAAATCTGCAACTGTGCCCCAGGATATTCTCAAACATCAAACGGAGATTGTGTTCAAAACAACTGTGTTGCTGATCCTTACTGCTCAAGCTGTCAAACCGTTCTTTCAACATCTACTTGTATTCGCTGCATTGCCGCAACCAATAGAATTTTGGTTCTTCCTCAACAAAAATGTCTTTGCGCCCAAGGATTCTTCGATTTGAACGGAATATGTACCAGCTGCTCTTCAGGATGTGCTCAATGCTCAGGCTCAAGCACTTGCTCTCAATGTGTTGTTTCAGCATCTAATAATAATGATGGATCTTGCGCTTGCCCCGCTGGATATTATTTTACCACCTCTCCTATTAGATTCTGCAAACAATGCCCCACTTACTGCACAACTTGTCAATCCGCAACTGCCTGTACTACTTGTCAAACTAACTTTACTCTCGTCCAAGGTGCCTGCACTTGTGCTCAAGGTAGATATATTAACTCTGTTGGACAATGTGTCCCATGTGTTAATGGATGTCAAAGCTGCAATAGCTCTACTTCTTGCATTGCTTGTAATACTCCTCTTCTTCTTCAAGAAAACTCTTGCCTCTCTAGATGCGGGCCAGGATTCTTCCAATCTGGCTTCACTTGCACTAAATGTTCTGAAGGATGTGCTTCCTGCACTCAAGCCAACATTTGTACATTCTGCTCTTCAGGCCGTCTTGCATACAATGGTCAGTGCTTCACAAACTGCCCCCCTGGATCAGTTGCCAGTCTTAATACTTCTTCTTGTGTTTCTTGCAACTCTCCTTGTGCTACTTGCACTGAACACCCTAGTAAATGTACTACCTGTTCTTCATGTTGCGGATCACTCTTCAACTTCCAATGTCTTGGCTCATGCCCTGTTGGAACTTATTCAGTCAACGCTACTTGCCAATATTGTTCATATAACTGTGCTACTTGCCTTGGAACAAGTACTACTTGCACTTCATGCCCATCAGGAAAAGTTCTTTTCAATGGAACTTGTTATGATAAATGCCCCTATGTTATGATTGGAGGAATCTGTACCTTCAACTGCGCTAAAGGATTGTACAAAACAGCCATCAACAAATGCGAAGCCTGTAGCAGTGTTTGTTTGACATGTGAAACAAATCCTAACAACTGTACTAGCTGTGTTTCTGGTTACTCAGTCAATGGAACTTGTGTTAAAAACTGTCCTCTCAACTACTTCGCTATTGCTGGAGTATGCCAAGCCTGCAACCCTGAATGCAATGGCTGTGTTGATACATGCACCAACTGTATCAATTGTGCTCCCAGTTACTACAAATGTGGATCTCTTTGTGTAAAGACTTGTTATCCTAATCAATTCATAGATTCTTCGAGCAATACTTGCATTACTTGCAATGCTAAGTGCAAAACTTGCTCAAGTCAACAATTCTGTACCACTTGTGCTAATCCTCAAGCCGTTCCCGTCAATGGTGTCTGTAACGATTGTTCATATCCTTGCAACACTTGCGGATCAGGACCTTCAGTTTGTCTTACCTGTGTATCTGGATTCAATCTAGTTGGATCTACCTGTATTGCCGCTTGCCCAACAGGTGCCACACCAGTTGGTGGAGTTTGTCAATGTTCCAACGGATACATCTATTCCAATCAATGCGTTTCAAGCTGCCCCACTGGATATGGACCCATTGGAGGACAATGCCAAAAATGCGCTGATAACTGCGCTGTTTGTTCAGGATCTACTTCTTCATGCACTACCTGCATTAATGGATTCGCATTGAATGCTGTTACTGGAGTCTGTCAAGTTGCTCCTACTTGCCAATTCGGTCAATACTTCTCTCAATCATCAAATACTTGCTCTCGTATTTGCCCTCAAACTACTTATTACTACGAATCTGTTTGTTTAACCGCTTGTCTTCAAGGATATCAAGATAATGGAGTTGGAGGATGCGTCGCCATCAATGTCCAAACTGGATGCTCTTATCCTTACTATCTTAGCAACGGAGTTTGTATTAGTAACTGCCCCGCTTCAACTTATGCTGATGCTCAATCTAGAGTCTGTAAATCTTGCTCAAACAACTGCTTCTCTTGCTTGACCAACACTTTCTGTTATGCTTGTAATGCTGGATACGATCTTACCAACGGAGTTTGTATTGTATCTTCAGTTTCCTGCCCATCTGGTCAACTTAGATACAATGGTGTATGCTACACTTCATGCCCAGTCGGAACTTGTGCTCAAGGAAGTTACTGTCAAAGAACTTGTCCTGCTGGAACTTGGTCATACAATAGTGGATGCTACAGAGATTGCCCCACTCAATACAATACCAATGATGCTTGTGTTGACTCATGCCCAGTTGGAACAACTCTTCAAAATGGAGTTTGTCAAGTTGGATCTCAATCATGCGCTTCTGGACAATACTTTGATGCCACTACATCTTCATGCAAGGCCTGTCAATATCCTTGCACTCAATGCTCATTGACTGCTTCTTATTGTACTGCCTGCTATTCTGGTCTTACTCTGAACCAAAACTTGTGTGTTTCCACCTCCAATTCTTGCGGAAGTGGCAAATATCAAGACCTGAATAAGCAATGCCAATCATGCCCCGCTAAATGCGCTACCTGCATTAGTGCATCTTCATGCAGCACTTGTTCATCAGGATACAGCTTCAACGGATACGATTGTGTCGTTACTCTTGCTCAACTTAAGAAACTTTCACTCAACGTTCAATCCGTATCAAGAAGAGATAATGTTGCCTTCGTCACTGTTTGCTCCAACATCATCCCCAACGGATTGTCACCAACTCAAAAGAATGCCTTCTTCCAAGTTGTTCCAAATCAAAACGATAAAGTCAGCTATGTCAATCAATTCATCAGTTCATCTGATTCCAATTGTGTTGTTGTTGCTATCACATATGTTACATTCCCGACCCAATCAGCAGTATTCTTGACAATCAATGCTCAACAACTTGCCAGCTCTTATTCATCAATTGGATACTCTGCTGATGCTTCAACTTATGTTTCAGCTTCTGTTAACATCGGACTTGCAACAGCACCTGCTACTTTGGTGATTCCCGCTTCAGCCACAAACAGCGTTCAAACTGCAACAAGCGCAATTGCCAGTATTTTATTGTCAACAGCCAGTGATGACTTCAAAGCAATTCTTAACTGATCGATATAACCTTTAACATTTCTTATTACTTCTTATTAATAAACTTATGGATTTACTACTTAAGGTTTTTAATTTTAACAACTTTCAAAATAAAAACAATATATATCTATTGTTAAAAGATTCAATTTAAATGGAACATTCAAATTGCATTAATAAAAATATTATTTAATAATTAAAAATAGTAGAAGGATAAATATTTATAACAATATTGCTAATTGTCACAATGAAAAGGACAATTATTCCAATTTAATTTTGACCAATTGAATATTACTTATAGTATATTTGTTCATAAATTTTCCTTATTTTTACATTTATTTTTAATATTAGTTTGTCTTTTTGAAAAGAATGATTTTGTGTTTATAATTTTTAACAATTACAAAAATGTTTGAAAGAAGTAATAAACTTGATAAATTAATAATTCAGTTTACTCAATATTAATGAATTTAAACTAATTTTGCTTTAGAACTAACTTTGATAAAAATAAAAAAATTTGTTAGTTAATTTTCAATATACTTTTTTCAATTTTAATTACATACAGAAGAAAAGTTAGTTTTAGTATTTTTGACTATTTTGATTGATTTTTGTTAAAATTTGAATTGGAGTTAGGCAAGTCAGTTTTTTTCTTGTATTATTAGAAAATATCTCACGAATGAAAGGTCCATTAGGCGCCGCTTATTATAATAATCAGTAGCAACTCTCAGATATATTTTATTTTATTTTTACAACATTGAAATATCTTCATGAGCAAAGTTAAAGCCCCCGCCGCTAAAGCCCCCGTCCCTGTTCCTGCTAAGAATGTCTTCGACCCCAAACAATGGGCCAAGAATGGAGTAACTGAGGAAGAAGTAACCGCCATCAAAACTGCTTTCGATCTCTTCGATACCGATCAGGGAGGATCCGTTGACATCAAGGGTATACATTGCCTTTATTAAAGAACTTAAAGCTGCCATGACATCTCTCGGATTTGAATCTAAGAATGGAGCCATCTTCCAAATGATTTCAGACCTCGATGCTGATGGAAACGGTACAATCGATTTTGGAGAGTGGCTCGCTCTTATGACCAAGAGAGTCAACGATAGAGACTCAAGAGCCAATATCAACAAAATTTTCGCTCTTTTTGATGACGAGAAAACAGGATTCATTTCAGCAAAAAATCTCAGGAGAGTTGCTGATGAGCTCGGAGAGGCTATAGGTGATGCTGAAATCGACGAATTGATTAAAAGAGCCGATATTGATACTGATGGACTTGTTTCTGAGGAAGAATTCTACATTATCCTCACCAGAAAAATCAAGGATTGATGAAGCATATCATCATATTAATAATTTATTACAAGTAAATAAGCAAAAAAATCAATAATAACTTCTATATTTGAAAGTTTTCACAGCGTTTAATAAAATTAAAAATTATAAAATAGAAGATTATAAGCAAATTTGATGTTAATTTAAAACTCGGTTTATTTTTACAATAGATTTATGATTGGAAACTTAAACTATTTTTAATTAATCAACAGTTAATTCTTCGATTTTATCGATAAAATACGAAAAAAACTAGATTTTGATAGTTTTATTTTATTTTTCCTAATTCAAGAAGCATAAAGATATTCATTTTAATAATTAATTGCACTTTAAAAAGTTTGCATAAAAACATCGATATGCCTACATTTAAAGTATTGTATTGAATATGTGCCTTTGACTTCAAATGAAAAAATAAAATTTATTTATCGATATTGAAATAACTAATTTCAAAATGTTCTTATTTATCTATTAATTAATTTTAGGAATTTTAAATTAAAATCAATAATTTAGTCCTTTATAAAAGATTTTCAACAGAATTTTGATTATTATTGTTTCGGTTTTTAACTAAAAAGACATACTCCAATGACGACTAAACAAGATAAAATAGCAAACACTTAAACTGTGTGCTTTTCTATAACAGAATTACCTTCTATCACTATCAGATAATTATTTCGAAAATCAATATTTTATTAAAATCTAAAGTCTACTCTTAAAAATATTTTTTATTAGTTATCAAAATCACAGAATATATATATAAAAATGCTGATATTTAAGATATGTAGAAAAATAAAGTTATTGAATTGGTCTTATAAGTATTTTCAAAATAATTAAAATGCAAATCGAAGAATAAATGTACCAAAATAATAAAATAAAGTAACAGTTAGACTATATTTATGTAATTAAAATTGTTTCTTTCATTGATACAACAAACAATTAAATAAAGAATTATTTACTGGTCAGGAATAACCAACGATCAATTTCATTTCAAAGCTTGGGAGCGCCAGCTTTAACAGCATCACTAGCATCATGTTCAAAGCGCTTGAAATTTTTGTTGAACATCTCGGCAACTTTATGAACATATGATTTGTATTATTCTTTGTTCACCCATGAATTTTCAGGATTGAGAATTTTTGTTTCAACTCCTTTAAGAGCTTTAGGATAACTTAGATTGAAGACTGGGAGTGTTTCGAACTCAGCTTGGGCCAAAGATCCATCATGAATGGCATTAATGATGTTACGAGTAGCTTCGATGCTAATACGCTAAATAACAAAAAAATTACTTTTCCAACTCCATATTTTCCGCCTATCCATCCAGTGTTAACAAGCCAGACGTGAGCATTATGCTCTTGAACTTTTGAGTAAAGTAAATCAGCATAAGCTTGAGGCTTAAGAGGCAAAAAGGCTTCACCAAAACAAGCTGAAAAAGTTGGAGTTGGTTCCTTAATTCCCTGCTCAGTTCCAGCAATTTTAGCAGTATATCCGGAATAGAAATGATAAATGGCCTGTTCAGGAGTAAGTTTGGATACGGGTGGGAAAATTGAGAAAGCATCACAAGTTAAAAAGACAATGTTTTTGGGGTGACCACAAACAGCAGGGATTTGAGCATTATCAATGAATTCAAGAGGATAAGAAGCACGAGTATTTTCAGTGATTGAAGTATCATGGAAATTAACTTCACGAGTATGTTCTTTAAGGATAACGTTTTCCAAGACAGTTCCGAAGCGAATAGCGTTATAGATTTCTGGCTCTTTTTCTTTAGTAAGTCCGACACACTTAGCATAGCAACCACCTTCAATATTGAAAATTCCCTTATCAGTCCAAACATGCTCATCATCTCCGATCAATTTACGATCTCCAACAGCGCTAAGTGCAGTTTTTCCAGTTCCTGAGAGACCGAAGAAAAGGCAAACGTCTCCAGCAGGTCCAACATTGCAGCTGGAATGAAGAGGAAGATGACCCTTCTTTGGCATCAAATAGTTCATAATAGTGAAAACTCCCTTTTTCATTTATCCTGCATATTGTGATCCAAGAATAACCATTTTACGTTGCTGGAAGTCCAAAGAAACAGCAGTTTCGCTGATAACTCCGGGAATGTATTTGCTGGCACCGAATTATCCGGCATTAAAGATATAGTAATCAGCTCCAGCACTAAAATCAGTTTATAGCTCAGCAGGTGTAGGTTTAATCAACATATTGGTCATGAAGAGAGCATGATAACTACGAGTACAGATCACTCTAATTTTGATTCTCTCAGCTGGATCCCAACCAGCATAGCCATCAACAACATACACTTTTCTTCGAGTGTTGATGTAGTTTTTGGCTAAATCTTCCAAAATTTGGAAAGACTCAGCTTTCAAAGGTTTATTGACATCTCCCCAAGCGATTTCTTTTTCTCTGATGGGATCGTTAACAATTGATTTTGATGCTGGGGAACGGCTTAATAAATAAATAAATACCCAGTCTTGAGCCCAGAGAAAGCCACGAATGCTCCTGTGCTAGCAATTTGATTCTGCTTGGTCTGGAAATTGGCAGGAGTGTAGTTGATACCACTTTCATAAAGTTCTGGAACGCTAAATAAAAAGCATTTTACCTCAGATTTCTGGCGATGTTTGGATTGACAATGCCAAAATTTTTGAGGATGCTTTGATTGGTGGCACCAAACCTGAAGAGTCCACGGAAAATGAAGCTGTTCATATCTTTAATTTAAATTGAATATATCAAAATTACAATGGTATTTGCATATTTAATAAAGATAATGTAACATCTGAGTGAACCCCTAAATTAAAAAATTTTTTACTCAATTATTTAATTTGAATGTTTTAATCAAAATCATATCAAATCAGGAAAATAAACTTTAAAAATATTGTATTCTATTTAAGAAATAAAAAATCAGGTTTTTATAATAATTAATTATTTTATTGGTAATTTTGATATAAATTTAATTTAATTATTTCCCTCTACTTCTTCCTCAAACTCATAGGCCTTTAAAACTGAAATTCTACCTTAACCTATTAATTTAGCCATTAACTATCTTATATTTACGATTATTAATTATGATGAAATATAACAGAATTATCTTCCATCACTAATTCTCACGGATTTTGAAAATCAACATTTTAAGAAAATCAAAAGTCTTTCTGTTGAATATCTTTTAATTAGTGAAATGAAACTCAAAAATATCAATAGAATGCTATATAAAGTTTGTGGAAGTATCTCAGTTATATTCAAATTAATTAGAATTAAAAAATAAATGTACCAAAATAATAAAATAAAGTAACAGTTAGACTATATTTATGTAATTAAAATTGTTTCTTTCATTGATACAACAAACAATTAAATAAAGAATTATTTACTGGTCAGGAATAACCAACGATCAATTTCATTTCAAAGCTTGGGAGCGCCAGCTTTAACAGCATCACTAGCATCATGTTCAAAGCGCTTGAAATTTTTGTTGAACATCTCGGCAACTTTATGAACATATGATTTGTATTATTCTTTGTTCACCCATGAATTTTCAGGATTGAGAATTTTTGTTTCAACTCCTTTAAGAGCTTTAGGATAACTTAGATTGAAGACTGGGAGTGTTTCGAACTCAGCTTGGGCCAAAGATCCATCATGAATGGCATTAATGATGTTACGAGTAGCTTCGATGCTAATACGCTAAATAACAAAAAAATTACTTTTCCAACTCCATATTTTCCGCCTATCCATCCAGTGTTAACAAGCCAGACGTGAGCATTATGCTCTTGAACTTTTGAGTAAAGTAAATCAGCATAAGCTTGAGGCTTAAGAGGCAAAAAGGCTTCACCAAAACAAGCTGAAAAAGTTGGAGTTGGTTCCTTAATTCCCTGCTCAGTTCCAGCAATTTTAGCAGTATATCCGGAATAGAAATGATAAATGGCCTGTTCAGGAGTAAGTTTGGATACGGGTGGGAAAATTGAGAAAGCATCACAAGTTAAAAAGACAATGTTTTTGGGGTGACCACAAACAGCAGGGATTTGAGCATTATCAATGAATTCAAGAGGATAAGAAGCACGAGTATTTTCAGTGATTGAAGTATCATGGAAATTAACTTCACGAGTATGTTCTTTAAGGATAACGTTTTCCAAGACAGTTCCGAAGCGAATAGCGTTATAGATTTCTGGCTCTTTTTCTTTAGTAAGTCCGACACACTTAGCATAGCAACCACCTTCAATATTGAAAATTCCCTTATCAGTCCAAACATGCTCATCATCTCCGATCAATTTACGATCTCCAACAGCGCTAAGTGCAGTTTTTCCAGTTCCTGAGAGACCGAAGAAAAGGCAAACGTCTCCAGCAGGTCCAACATTGCAGCTGGAATGAAGAGGAAGATGACCCTTCTTTGGCATCAAATAGTTCATAATAGTGAAAACTCCCTTTTTCATTTATCCTGCATATTGTGATCCAAGAATAACCATTTTACGTTGCTGGAAGTCCAAAGAAACAGCAGTTTCGCTGATAACTCCGGGAATGTATTTGCTGGCACCGAATTATCCGGCATTAAAGATATAGTAATCAGCTCCAGCACTAAAATCAGTTTATAGCTCAGCAGGTGTAGGTTTAATCAACATATTGGTCATGAAGAGAGCATGATAACTACGAGTACAGATCACTCTAATTTTGATTCTCTCAGCTGGATCCCAACCAGCATAGCCATCAACAACATACACTTTTCTTCGAGTGTTGATGTAGTTTTTGGCTAAATCTTCCAAAATTTGGAAAGACTCAGCTTTCAAAGGTTTATTGACATCTCCCCAAGCGATTTCTTTTTCTCTGATGGGATCGTTAACAATTGATTTTGATGCTGGGGAACGGCTTAATAAATAAATAAATACCCAGTCTTGAGCCCAGAGAAAGCCACGAATGCTCCTGTGCTAGCAATTTGATTCTGCTTGGTCTGGAAATTGGCAGGAGTGTAGTTGATACCACTTTCATAAAGTTCTGGAACGCTAAATAAAAAGCATTTTACCTCAGATTTCTGGCGATGTTTGGATTGACAATGCCAAAATTTTTGAGGATGCTTTGATTGGTGGCACCAAACCTGAAGAGTCCACGGAAAATGAAGCTGTTCATATCTTTAATTTAAATTGAATATATCAAAATTACAATGGTATTTGCCACATTTCATGAACATAATATAACATCTAAGTGAATCCCTAAATTTTTTAAAAATTACTCAACTATTTAATTTGAATGTTTTAATCAAAAACATATCAAATCAGGAAAATAAACTTTAAAAATAATAAAAAATAAAAAATCATGTTTTTTGTAGCATAATAAATATTAATTAGTATTCTTGTTATCAGTAATTAGTTGGTTTATAATAAAAATGTATTATTAATTCATTTTTTGTGAGCATAAAGGATACTGTCCATACCAATTATTCTAAAATATATTTAAATATTTTCTAAAAAATTAAAAATCAAATCTTTGTATTTTTAAAGATAATTTTGATAAAATTATATTTAATCATTTCATTCTTCTTCTCCTTATTCAAGTTCATAGCTGGTTTTTAGGTCTGAAGTTCCATCAAAATCTGTTAATTTAGCCACTATTTCGAAAGAAAATGCAAAATTTGTAAACACATAAAGTAACATAAAATTAGAAATATTAGCTGCTGCTTCTTTCAATGAACCCACCATTCGCTGAAGATAAGGAACTATAAAAATAAAATCAGGATCATTGAAACATTCATCAATTAATGGATCCATTTAAGCAGAAAAATCACTAACTTGCTGATCAAGAGTATCAGATCCAAAAATATAAACAAGTCCCAATGCAATGTACATGAGAGAAGTTAAAATAATAACCAGTTTGTAAATAATAATCTGCCAAGGTTTCCAAAATACATTGACCATTAAGACTCGGAATACTCCAACAAGAGTAAAATTTGTAAAACAGTAAAGAAAAATTAGAAAATAATCTTGCCATAAAATTTGAAGCTATGGAACTAAATTATCCTCATCATCAGTTGAATAAACTGAACAAAAGCTAATTACGTGCAATGCTGCATATGCAACATCTGTTCCTAGCATACATATGAGAATATTGTCGACCATTAAATAGAGTTTTACTCTTTTACAAAAATGAGTGAAAAAGCAACTGTAGAGCACGAAGCAAAACGAACATCCAATATACAGTCCGAAACTTATGTAAAAATATTCAAAATTATCCAATCGTCCAACATTGTCTATAGTGAGGTCATTTTTATTAATTCCTTTTATGAGTTCGAAAGGTTGAAAAAATAGAAGAAATAAGTTGATTAGAGGTACAGCTCCACTGCAGATAGTTATGATAAAAAACCAAATAATACTGCCAGTTACTCTATTAAACTGAAGCTAATTATCGGCATCGACAACATTTTATTGAACACTATCTTTCAGCAGGACAATTTTTTTTTCATTATTCTGAATGTTGTTGTATTGAGGGTTAATGCCGTAGTAGGCTGGCAGTTCAATTTAATTGTTTTTCATATTATTTATATTTATTTCTCCAATATCTGCAAGAATAAATGAATAAAGTACAATTTATAGTTTTTGATTCAATTTTAATGCAAATTAAACACCTAAAGTTAGAATAATGTACTGATTGATAAATTTATGGATTTAAATGTAGTTTAATAAAATTTATTAGCATTTATTAAAACTTTATAATTATTGCAATGTTGTCTATAAATAATTACTTTTCAATTTAATATTGTTTGATTTTGGAACTATTTGAATCGCATAATTATTCTTTAAAATAAAAGATATGGGGTTGGGGTTGGGGTTGGGGTTGGGGTTGGGGTTGGGGTTGGGCCCCAACCCCAAC
>DYPS01000054.1 GCA_020719775.1 Desulfosporosinus sp.
ATGACGAGAAGCTTTGGAGATTCATGTTTATCTAAAGTTGGAGTAATAGATATCCCAGAAATCAAATAATTTAAGCTGACAAAACGAGATAAAATTATTGTACTTGGATCAGATGGTTTATTTTAAAGAATGTCAAATTATGAAATAATCAATTAATTAGCTCCATTTTACGAGAGAAAAAAACATTCCAATGAAGCAGCCTAAAGTTTAATAAATTTTTTGAGGAAGAAGGTCAGTAAATAGTAAATTTACGAAGACGATGTCACAGTTATTGTGTTATTCTTGACGAAGTGTTGAAGAAGCAATAATTAAAAATATAATAAGATATATATTAAGTTAAATTAGCTAAATAATTCTTAATTAATTGATTAGTCATTTTTTAAATGTCAGTTTTTTAAGAGTTAGTTCTATCGTAAGCACTAAACTACCTATCTATAAAAAAAATCTGCATTCCTTTTTTAAATCTGATATTTATCTATGCTGATGTTATTCGCATAATTTTTATCAATAAATAAGGAATTTATATCACATTATTTCGCAACCTCCTCCTCCACCATCGTTAACATGAACAACTTGAGGTGGCCTGTTAGCTAAGGCAATTAGTTCTTGATTCATTTTCGCTAAGTTATCAGCATATTTTGCATCACTTTCTTTCATTTGCTTGTAGAATTATTCTGTCTGTTTTTGAATTTTTTCATTGTTTTACTTTGCAATAGCCAAAAGTTTTTCTTAAGATTTCTTGATTAGATCTTGATTTTATTTTTCTCTCTCTTTCATCTATTTCTGGTGATTTTTCTCCATTTATTTTCTTTCTTCTTCAGAAGTTAAATTTGCTCTGATTGCCTCTAATTTACCAATATTTTCACTTAGCTCTAATGAAACTGTTTCAATAAAAGAGGATTGAATGTTGATTTTTCCATTCAATTTCCTGTAAAATGAGACCATCGTGAAGTTTTTAGTGATTTCTTCGGAACATGCCACTGATATTCCTAAGTTAGATTTAAGCTCCTATAAAGCTCTGATTTAATCTCTCACGGCTGCTGACTTACCGAATTCAGCTTTTAAAATAGTCTCAGCTTTTCGAAGTTTGCAAAGCTCTGAATTAACTTCAGTTCCGCTAGTAAAATTGACATTTAAGAATTTGCTTTTTATTTAAAAAGCCACCTTTTTGCTAGATTAGGCAATTTAACCATTTAGTTTACTTATATATGAGCTCACAACATTGTGCGCTCTGTATGAAAGTGTAACTTTTCCATTATGAGTCAGAACAGTTGGCTTGAGTTTGGTCATCTAAGTCTTAATTGTCGCTACATGGTTTGTTATTTTGTCTGGAGTTGGAAAAAGCACGATTCTTTTGTTTCTAATAAGTGTGGTGATTAACAATTTTGTACTCTGGTTGAGATTTTAATTTAATTGACTTATTTTTTAAATCTATTATGTGGCAGTTTAAACATCCCAATCATCTGTATTGACTTTTGATAAAACCAGCAGAATAGAGTTTATCATCATCGTCAAGTCACCTTCAAAAAATTATGAAAGTCTATGAACAATGTCAACAAGAATTCCTCCTCTCAATGCAATAATAGAGGAGATTTCAGCAACAATTACGATCTTAACCTATTTTCCTTTCTTGAAGATTGAGGAGTTCGAAAATGCGTTTATGATCTACTGGTTTGACGAACCAGTGTCAAACCAACCCGTAAGGTCCACAAACGATTCACCATTAGATTCAAAGATGGCAGGAACAGACGTGCAAGATTTCATTTAGTGGCCAATTTTAGGATATTTTCCGGAGTTATCTCCATGATCTATTACATATTTAGCCCCTTTGAGCTTTTGATATTGCAAGGGAGCATCTTGAATATAGGAAGTCAAGGTTGACTTTCCACTCCCTGTCGACCCGATCAGGCCGATGATTTTGTTGACATTTTATGAGATTGAGTTTACAATTGGAACATACTTTTACACCTTGGAAGTGATTTACTAATAATCACTTTCTTGAATGTTCTGCATTAATTGTACTTTTTATTATATATATAAGAGTGATTCGCACCATTTATATATTTTGAGAAAAAAGTATTACTCAAATCTGGCATAAAAAACAGCAATACTCATTTTAAGCATATTTATAAGTTAATTCAAATGAAATATTTGCAATAAGCTATCCTCTTATGAACCAATGAGTTCGGTTGCATAGCGACTTTTAAAATGTTTCTCTGCAAAAATATTATGATTATGCATTTTTCGTACTTTTTTCTCAATATAATAAAGATAAATAAATCACTATATATTAAAAAATAATGATAGTTGTTTAAATAATAGTTTTGTATAAATAATGCTTTTTTATGTTCAATAGACTGACTGGATAGCTAACTTAGTTTTTCTTAAACTTTTGAAATTAAATTTTATTCAACATTTCCTTATTATTATAGTTAGCATAATTTATGCAAATATTAAAAAACTATCATTTTTATAGTTTATTTTAGAATAAATAATTTTCTCAAGAGCTTAACCTTCAATGAATGCTTACCGATAATCCAAAATTTAGGCTAGTCTTCCTGATAGTTTTAAATACTAAAAAATATCTACTAAAAAGATAAAATCAATACTTCAAACAGACAACTATCATAATCTAGTCGATCTGGTGACAATAAAAAATATAAACAAAGAAATATCGCAAAAAAGGGCTTTTTAAAATCACTTCAAGGAATCAAGGTTAAATCGTGTCCGAAAACAATAAAGGATGGAAGATATGTAAAAAGATATGATTGTAATGTCAACAAAACTATCAAACTCTTAACAACTATCCAAAATATAATTATCCTAAAAATATGTGTTTAAAGTAAAGAGAGATTTTAGACCATCTAAATAGATGACCAGAATGAAGTTTTTATAAACTCTTAATAATGAATGTCCAAGTTAGCCGCAAGTATATGCCAAATACAATACGGCTGTTAATAATCCAGAAGAACCAAAACGCCTATATTCTCCAAAAAATAGTCCGAATATTTCAAATTAAAATAGAAGGTCGTCTTATTTGTCTAAGAATAGATTGTAAGAAAAAGTAGCTGCTGTTAAAAAGTAAAGAATCAAAACGTTGCCAAAAATTAAAATAATCGATCCAATAAGTAGTAAGCAAGATAAATATAAAAATAGGCCGATTTTATCATATTTTGATTTACCTTCCCTGAAGATGAAATCAGAATGTTTTTATATGTCAGAAATCGATTCAAAGCAAGCTGTTGGCGAAAGCAAATGTATTATATCCAATAATGCAAGTAAAATCTTATAAATTGCAAGTTTAACTAAAATTATGACATTTTATGCGATTTGGAGCATCATAAAAAAGTTTGATCGATCGTTGGAATAAAACTTTATCATATCTGAATAAATATAAGATTTTCCAGGAACATCTGCTCATCTTTACTAAGGCGAAATTTATACAATTTAACAACTTTTATATGGACTTTTGCTTCCTAGTGGAAATGACGCTGCTATATCTCTTGCTAAATGGGGAGGAGGTATTTTAAGAGATTAAAAAAAAGATTATACAAAAATCAATTACTTTGTAAAATACATGAACTAACTGGCAAGATAGCTTCAGCTAAATGATTCCAACTTTGATAATCCCCATGGGCTTTCAAATCCTAAAAATAGATCCAGTTGCAGAGATGTAGCCAAATTATGTTAAATTTGTTTAAAAAATACACTGTTTGTCAAGATATGCTCAACTCAATATTATAAGTGCAAAATATCAAGAGTTAATTGCAAGAAAAAACAATACAGGCAGTGGGACAATACGAACAAATTGCTTCGAAGACCAAACTTTATCGGCTTAAAAACTGGAATAACAGTAACTGCTGGTCCATGTTTAGCCGCTGCTTATACTTTTCGATAAAAAATATACGTCACAATTTTGTTAAGATGTAATAAAATTAGTCGCAGGTTTAAGTAAACTCGATATTTGTTAGCTCACTCTCTAAGAAAACTATACTAAAATTAATTAACCTTTGAATAATAAAAATAGTTAAGAAGACTATAAAAGAACAATGTGTAATTAGACAGTGATTACAGTTAATAGTAGAAATAATTCAATTTTGGCAAAAATGATGGAAGGTAGTTCAAAAAAAGAATTAAAATTTTAACTTAATGCTGATAATTTGTATTTTTTTGTTTATTATAAAATAAGTAAAATCAATCGATATGCTTATTCAGCTTCAATAATATATGCTTTTCTAATGACCTTTTGTTAGAATATCTAATCCTTTTCTTTAATACTTATTTTTTAGTTTGTAGTCCATCCATTCATGTATGGCTCCATACTTATCCGGAGATAAGCCTGATCCATCATTTTAGGTTTTAAATCTCTAGCCCTTTCCAAAACCGTATGTTTTAGTTTTCTTCAAGCTCATCATCTAAAACACTTGATATGAAGAAGGAAAAGGGTTATACGATCCGATACTGGGCAATTGATTGACTTTGCTTAATTTTTTTTGTGAAGACGCTCTTTTCTTCTCATGTTTAATATATTTTTATGGGCTTGTTTGCATTCGATTAAATTACGTATTTACCCTCTTTCTGACATCGTACTAACCTACTCCTGGCAATTTGGAGGCAGCATATTATACTTAAGTCAAATAATTTTATCTTTAAGGGTTATTACTGCTTTTTTTATTTGATGATTTATGTTTTATTTTTTGTTAATTATTTTCAGGATAGTATTTTCCAGGTCCAGGGGATTTGCTCCTTTTAATAATCTAATCCAAATATGACCTCTTTTAAGTTACTCTTTTTACCATAAATTACATATTTTTCATGTTTGAAGTAGACTATGAAATAATATTGTACTGTCCAGGCCCAGGCATATTTTTATGTATTTTATGCTAATCGTCAAGATAGGTACTTTTGTTTATTTATGGTAGCCTCCTATATATATTTTTCATGGATTTTGACTTTTTCTATAATGTCTGATCATGATAACTTTTCATAATTGGGTATTAATTCATTCCATTATCAACTATCCTTCCAACAACTTTGTACATCTCGTTGAGAGGTAGATTCAGCAATGACTGTCCTTCATTCATTTAATTGGTTTTTATTATTACTAAAATAGTTATCAAAATTAATCAAAAAAACTTAATAAAACATTTAAAAAACATGAGGTTGACTATTTATTTAATCAAATTGCACACATCTCTTTAGCGATATTTTCATATTATTCGTAACTTTTTTAATCGTAAATGATTTTGATCGTGAGAGAGCAGCTCGGGCATTTGGCAATATCCAATCCAGATTTTATTTATTAAAGCGAGATTTGAAATTTATCTCCACATGGACACGGATAATAAAAGATGGTACTTTCAGCATCAAAATCCAAATCTTCAATTTAAATTTCGTCATATACTTCTGCGGACATGATCCTTCCCTTATTTTTGAGAATGTTGATTAATTATTATAATTATCAAATTAGTAGCTATATATATATAGTATTAGCATTCACTAAATTCTTTTACTTTATTTATTCTATTCAATATTCTGATAGCTTAATATCTATATTAATGATTTATTTGATATATTAATTTTAGCAATAACTCAAATCAAATCAATTCATTCAATTCAATTTTATCACTTCTTTTTTTATTTTATTAGCTTTAGATTTATAAGGCCATTCATTTGATTCATCTGGAAGCTTAATTAGGTGATTTATGCATCTAAATTCTTCATATTCTTTTAGGTCTCGTCTACAATTTCCTATTCTAAAATTTATTATTATTTTTTTTTGCTTTACATATGAAATGATCTGTTAATCGGAAACCATGTCAACTTGTCTTTCCGCTTTTATTATAGGACAAACCTTTCAATACCTGAAAGATTGGATTTACGAGTAATTTCCAGATGAAGTAAAAACTCCATATAGTTAAATACATTATGGTACTACTATTTGTGTTTATCGAATCCATCTTCTTATCTGTCTAGTGTGTTTCGATCTATTCCACAAATATAGCAAACACTTTCTTAATCTTGCTGAAGTTTTTATTTTTCTTACCTTATTTGAGCAAATTTATCGACAATGATGGCACCAATAATTTAGCCAATAATCAACTTAATAATGAAAAGGTAAATGAAATTTATGACTACATCAAAAAAACCATTATTGAGAAAGTCTTGCAAAACATTATTGCTATTGACCGTCCCTCCAACTATTCCGGCATCCTGCTTAAACCCCTGATCAAGTGAGAATATTAAGCAAAAGTACATATTTTGACATTAAGTTGAAAATTTGCTTTGTCCATAATAATAGTAAATGATTGAAGTTAGAATATATGTTGCAATCAAAGTAATAAGCAACATTATGCACAATTGATCTAATCTATCTTTGATAGCTTCTAAAATTAAGAAAAAAGTTTAGTTTCTCCTGAATAACTAAGCCACAAGGGCAATAGCATCAAAGAATGGATTAAAAATACTGAATAGTAATAACAAGCAAAGTATTAGGTAGTACAGATAACTGATATTACTATAAATTAGTAAGCAGATTGCTTTGAACTTCTATAATTTAGGAATATCAGATTATACTATTTTCTATATTGTTTCTTTCATATATACTGCGCCATTGACTTAAAGAACAAAAAATATAGCTGAGAAAATTATTCCCATGACAATAAAAATTCCTCTTAAGGTTTGTATTGAAATTTAAGTTCCAGAATAACCAGAAAAAATTGTGTAAAAGTTGAAATACTGAACATAGCCTAAAGCTATTGAAGTGTATATCACAAAATCGACTATAACGATAAACACTACGATAAAGAAGAGGAGATAGCCATATGGATAGTCAGATTGTCTGTTTTGAATTTACACATTTTGTAGATCTCTAAGTTTACTATTTATTGAAGTTCTGTCGGCATTTTACAAAAATTAGTTTCTAAAAGCCTATGAAACTTATAGTGTTGGTTTGGGGAATACGATGATGCATAGATCGTTATGCATTATCTCTACTACTCTGCTATTCTATTAGAAAAATTTAAGCCCTTCAGATCTTTAGGGTATTTTTTCCTAAGGAAAGTATTGAAGAATTTAATACAGCTTAAATCCTAAAGGTAGAACAACTTCTTCACCTTAATCGAAATCTAAGTTTGATTGAATGTAAGTCTGTTACAATTCAATGTACCTTTCATAAACTTTGTCAATTTAACTAACAATTAAATGCGGAGATATGGTTGCAAGTTGGCTCAAACTTTTTTAATTGATATTTTCAGAGAGCAAAGAGGAAATTAGACTGATTGATCTATACTTGACTTGAGAAGGCATCCAATCTTTTGTAATTTTATCTTGATTGAGGTACGCCCTGAGTTAAGAAGTCCAGCTCTATGATATTGTATTCATTTGCATTAGTTTATCTTATAAAGTTTCTGACAACTTTAGATCTTATGGTTTGGCTTCAAATTCAAAGTATTCTAATACAGTTAAGAAAAACTATCTTTTTAAAAACTAGTTTTGATTCTACACGCAGGGTCCTTAAACCATTTATCTGATTGTGTTGAAGCATTGCGTGATTAAATGATAATTTTAATTATTAACTAAATGTTTTGAGTGCTTTTTGCTTTGAAGCTTTAAAATTTACCAAATTCCATTCATGACCTTGAAATTGCTGATATTTCCTAAGCTAGATAAAAATATTTGATTTGGCTTAAAATTACCTTTACATAGCCCAATAAGAAAATTTAATAAAATAAACTAACCTGATTTTTCCTCCTTGACTTCGCTTTTAAAAATCTCCATTCCTTCGATAACCTTTTTACATTAATAAATAGCCCTGTCGGATAAACTAATTTATTTTATAATTTGTTTGATTTTCAAAAAAAAATTAAGAGAATCAGATTTATTTGTGAAGTAATTATTGTAGATAGTCTGAATGAATCGATTTCCATCTTATCCTACTAATTACGTCAAAAATTATAATGAAAGCAAGAATAATTATTTATTGTTAGCGTCTAGCTGACAAACTTCAAAGTAGTTTAATATAGGAAATATCAACTAGCTTTTTCCCATTTGATTTCTCAGCTAGAACGCTTGTTTTGGACTTAGCTGTTGCATCCAAATTATTAAAAGTTTGATTATCATAGTAACCACATTGTAAATTACATTTCCATCATTTCCCAGTTTTTAAAAGGCATCTTACAAAAATTATGAAATTTTTCTTAATAAAAAAAACTGTTTTAAATTGATTTGCTCTAGTGAAGTCATTAAAAGTTTAATCAATTTTTTTTTATTTAATTTAATCTTTTGATAAACCTAAATATTATATGATGCCTCAAGTATCAAGGATAAGAGGAACTTTTTCCTTTTGTAGGTTTATTTTTAAGGGTGAATCATAATTTTAAAATTATGTTAATTAGGTAACGGGTAATAGATTTTCTGCTTATCTTTATAGATACGATGCAAAATTTGATTAAGTTGAAAAAACTTATGAACTAAACCCTAGGCAATTTAGTGTAAATCTTTCAACCCTTAGTTCTTTAGTACACATTTTGCGAATATTTCAATAGATTCGATATAGGTTTAAAGAATTAATTAATTTTTGAAAGTCGAGTTATACAGCTAGTTAATTCTAAAATCATGGGGCTACTATTTTTACAACTTTATTTATCTTAGAGGGATTATTTTTCGGAAGTCTTAAGTTTACTGTCTGATTGGTGCTTAGTCTATCCATACTGAAATTAGCTGGTAGTATTTTTTTAGTTAAGACAAAACTAGGTTTTTATTTGCCTTAGCATCAAACAGGTACACGGCTTAAATCAACTTTATTATCCTTGACTTGAAAATTACTCGAACCTTTAGTAGAGTTTTTATGGAATTTTACTTTGTATAATAATCGTCCATCTGTAGCAAATAATACAAGTACTATTCGCTTAAGGACTTCTTTATGTGGCTTCTGATAGTATTGCTAGATTATACCAACTTATCCGACAAGTATAATAAAGTATCAATCATTTTAATGTGGTAAAAATATGGTTGAGTGTCACCTTATGAAAATTGTTTTAATTCTAAGTTAAATTACTTTCCGTCTTTTAACCAAATGTAGTTTTTAAAAGATGTAAAATCAAAAATACTAATAAATAACTTTTTAAGATTTTAAACTATCGTTTCGTTATAGTATTTCAGCATTATAAAAATTAATTAAGCGTGGATCCATGTATATGAATTTTTTTTCTGTAAGGCTTATGAATTTTGAGCATAGAATTAGACACATTCGTCATAATTGTCCTTGAAATATTAGACAAGAAGCTTTGTTTGCCCAAGATCAATGTTTCCAAAATTAGAAAAAAACAAAGAAATATTTCCATCTTACAAAATAATTTACCTTAGTTTCTTCTTATTTTCTGCACAATTATAAATATAAACATAAAGGAATAAAAAACAGGTTCTAAATAACTAAACTAGAAGTCTGTTTTATTGAGTGACTCGATTTATCTTTTTAAGCATATATCGATAGTTTTATATTAGACTTAAGACCTCTTCTTACATGTCTAAGTTATTCAATATTATTTGTTGTTGTTGAATAATGTTACCTTATAGGCCGACAAACGTGTCGAAAATATTTGCGTTTTGTCCGTACAAATGAACATCGTCTTTATAGTCTTTTACTGTTATTTTTATGATCTTTTTTATTTTATCGATGAAGTAAAGGATAATCGTGTTATACTTATAGTTAACATTTTCATAATCATTATTTAGCCATACTTCACTAGTCTAAATTAATAATCTTATTTCTTGATACAATCCCATCATTTTGGTATACATCAGATTCTAGTCTTCATCAACTATAAACACGATTTTTTACAAACTTTACAAAAAATTATTTTCAGTAAAAATCTCCTTAACAAATAGAGTAATTGTCTTCAAGTTGATGTTATACGCATTGGAATTATAAAAAAGCAGCAACAATAGTTAGAATGTACTTGACCTACTTTAGAGATTTGTCTAAAGAATTTTATCGATTATGATGTTTTTTATCAGTTATTTTTTATTATGGCTGTCGATATACCTTGCCTAGTTTTATAAAATGTCCCCTAAAAAGTTTAGTAGTTTGTCTTCTATGACAATCTTATTGTATATTTCTATTAACTAAAGAATTCTTTAGATTACTTTGTCACTCATTTTTTTTTAGTTTTGATTTTTTTATAAAAGTAAAATGTTTTGATAAAATGCATAATTCACATAAAGGGAGCAAATATTTTAAGGACCAATCTAATCTTATATTCCATCGAACTGATCATTATGATCGTACCTTTTTATTACATTTTTTTATACCATTTATAATAAAAGCTATTTAAAGTTGCGACTTTACAAGGCTGTTTTTTTATCATTTAAGAGAGTTAGAGAAGAGGATATTTTTTTTATTACTGAAGTCAAAAGATGATCAACATATTCTGACTCTTTTGAAGTGAAAATGTTTAGTTAGATCATGTATTTTAGGCACATAAGGCAAGCTTCTGTTGTTGACGAGTAAAACAAGTCGTTTTACTTTTAGGTTTGTGCCTTCAGTTAATTTTTAATCCAGGCTTTGACTTGCTATAACTCGTGGTAGCCTACATAGTCTACATCCTCAATACAATTGAGGATCTCTCTTTGATCTTAAACCTAGATACCTCTAATTTTCATCTCATATTCATACCCATTTTTAAAATACTAACTTTTTCTCCTTTTTAATTTGATGTTCAAAGACTGATTAAACTGCTCCTTAGTGTAAATTTGATAGAAAGAATAAATAAAATGTTTTTTGTCCTTGAATCGAGGCCTTTCATTAAGATAAGTATGTGCGAGTATATGAATAAAACCTTCTTTAACTTATGAGATTAACGCAGGAAGTTCAAGATAATATAAAATTAAGCTTAGTGGAAACATTGTTTTGATTTGTTTAGAGCATAGGTAGTTTCTTTCATAGGTCAAATTTGCAAAAAACTTGATTTGAGCTGCTAATGTGGCTGCTTCAGTTGGAAAATCTTTAGAGAAGTTGATCAACTCATGCTTATATCTTTGGTAGGATATGTAAAATCTCTGATCTATGGCCTAAATAGGAAATACTAAAGGGTTGTACTATTCAAAAAACAGCTAAAAAATTTAAACTTGGTTTTTGCTGACTGACTTATCATTGCTCTTGATAAAATTTATTAATAAGTTGAAAACTTATGGAGAATATTCGTTTGTTTTTGAAAATATTTTTATGTACTGTGCAATAATTAAGCGAAACTATGTTTTTCCTAAGTAAGTTAGAAAATACCTATGAGCTGAAGAATTGTTGGATTGACGTAAGTGTCAACAAAGAAAGTCTCTGCATAACTACCGAGTGATAAAAATGGGACAAAAGTCTGAATAATATTTAAATTTACGTTGAGATATTTGAATAAGTAAAAACTGTTCTAGTAATTCGATTTACAGCAGTTTCTTAAAATCTTAAAAGATACATTTATGATACTATTCAGTATCTTTGGATCCACTCGGATCTTCTTTTTTTACCCTGTTAAATCGGAAGCAAAATTTCTTAGTATTTTTAAAGCACCCTTAACTTTGAGTCCTTATTTTTTTTATCCTTTTTAAAAATGTTGTTTTGGCATCTTATTCAAAAAGTTAAACTTTTTGAAATCTGATCGATTATACTCAATCATATCCTCCTTGATATTTTTCAACATCTCTACGATTAGGTTGATGACTCCTTGCTCTCTCAACAATTTCTGAACCATGAAATGATTATAAGTCATTTTTCCAAGTTTGTTTTAACTAGCCTCAAAGCCTTCAGTCAAGTCATAACTAAAGGAGAGCATCTATATAAGATTTTCGAGAAGTATTTCAAGCATGATTTCTTATTTTTTTCCAACAAGTCCTTAACTTCCAATTCTTGAAAATATCTCTACACCTTCCTCTATAAACGGCAAAATTGAAAGAATGTAATTATTCTGCCACTCTTGAATAAACTCTATTTTGGTTAGTTTAAAGTTATCCTCTTTTTTATATTATTGAGAAGGTTACAAAATTCCTTTCGTATCAGTAATCTTAAACTATTCTGCTAAGGTTAGATAAGTTCCAGTCATGACATGCTATATCACAAACAAATCTTAAGTTGTGCAGTATAGGCTGTTTGGCGACAAAGATTTAATTCGAAAGGTGGTGTTCTACTCCTCATATTTTTATGTTGCAAGTTGAGTTATAAATTTATTTCTCCCTTGCTTCATTTTTCTTACTGACAAATACCTCTTATATCTGAATTATTACATTTTTACCTTATGTTGAAGAATCGTATTTATTGGTCAAATTTAACTTTACCTCCCTTAAATCTATCAGTATGCTATTTTCTGTTCATACTTGAACCTTTTTAACTTGCATAAACTATTTTCCATAAACCAAACTTTTACGCAGAAGTCTAGTTCTAAGTTCTCTGAAGAAATATGTCCGGAGCAATTTATTAATTTTATTTTTATTCTTACTTGAATTACCCTTTTACATATCCCAACTGATATTCTAAACATAAATTAAAAAATACTTATTTTTCCCAAGATGAAGGCTTCATTATTATTATTTTTTTGCTAAACTTTGACAAAACTTCCACTTTAAAGATGAAAAATCCAAACTGTATCTCCATAGCATATTTCCTTATACTAGATCTCCTGTGCAGTTTGATAGATTCCAATCTCGAACACACCCTTTTCTTACTATATTCTCCAACAATCAAAAACACTATCATTCTTAAAATTCAAATACAATTCTTTTATATCAAGCCCTTAGCTAATCTTCATGTTGATGAATGCAGCACTATTGAAAGGAATGTAAGTATTGATGTCTTTTTGATAGTTGTAGCAAGGCTGTAGATTGAATATGGAGTTCATGGTCGGAAGTTATGTCAGTTCAAGTATGTAGCTGTTTGTTTATGTTATTTTTTTGAAACTGAGGTACTTGCAGCTGTATATATGCTGAAGCATAAAGCTTTATGAATATTTTATTGGGAATCTGTTTTGTTGTTCACTATAGCTGTTGTTCTGCTTTAATTCAAATTCAAATTGATCAATAAATGCTTTTGTTTGTTTTTAATCAGTTTAGTTCTAGTTCTCGTGTTAATATCGTTATCCGACTATAGCATTCAGAAAATTCTAGGATTGAAATTTTACAGCCGGAGTAATTTTAAAAAGACATTTTGAAATTTATGTTGGAGGATCAGTCGAGGCAATGGAGATTAGATTTCTGTATGAAATTCCATTAGAGAAGAGATAATGATTAGTTCTATCGATGAAGCAGCTGAGATGGACTATGGCCCCAAAATGGAGATGCGTGTTTAGCTGAAAAACTTAATCCATTTATAATAAAATCTATAATGGTTAAATTCAAATAGCTTGAGTTCAATATAAATCAAGCTAATTATTCGTACAACATTAATGCTGACTTGAATTATATTTATTAAACTATTTGATTATAATCATAAATCTATTTAAATGTAAAAGACTTCCCTGATCCTACTCGTCCTTACCCTTGTAGCTGCCTTTGGAGTATTCAATTTGCCAGCAAATCAAAACAACTACAAGAAGTTGTTTGAATAATACAAACAAAACTTCGCCAAAAGATATGCTTCTGAAGAGGAATCTTTCAGATTTGCCATATTTGCCGCTAATGTTTAAAAAGTTAATAAGCACAATAGTGATCCGACTCAAACATATGAAATAGAAATCAATCAGTTCTCTGATATGACTACAGAATAATTTGTTCGTATGTATTTTATTAAACTTAGAAAAAATGTTAATGAACAATTTAATGAACATGGAGCATGTTAATCCAACGCCAGTTACAATTGAAAAGCAAGCCCCAGAAGGATGGGATTGGAGACAGTTATTCGCAGTGACCCCAGTCAAAAACCAAGGATCTTGTGGATCTTGCTGGTCGTTCTCAACAACTGGAGCTTTGGAATCAGCAGTTTTTATTGCAGCAAAATCAGATAGTTTATTAAACTTTTCTGAGCAACAATTAGTTGATTGTTGTGGATCCAAAGGTTACTAATGTTTGGGATGTAGTGGAGCTTGGCCAGAATGGGCATTAAATTACATCAATAGTGCTGGTATTGTTCTTCAAAGTGAATATAAATACACTGCAGTTGCTGGAACTTGCAAACAAACTCCAACAGCCAAAAAATATCTGAACAGTCAAAAACCATGGACAATGTTAGACGGAGTTGAATCAATTAAATCATCAATTGCCACCACTGGTCCGGTTTCAATTTGTGTTGATGCATCAAATTGGAGTGCTTATAAATCAGGAGTGTTCTCAAATTGTGGAGGAACGAACCTTAATCATGCAGTTTCAGTCGTTGGATATTAAATCACTGGAAACTGGTTGGTGCGAAATTCTTGGGGAGCAGCTTGGGGAAACAATGGATACATAACTTTGGCAGCTGGAAACACCTGTGGTTTGGCGAATCACGCCTTAGTTCCAAACTTGGCATGATCTCTTTATTGACACATTAAATTAAATAAATGATAAAAAATTAATAAGATTTAAAATTATTTATACAAATAAATTTGGCAAAAAAAAGAGGCTGTCTATGACATATTTGACCAAATTGGAAGATATGAACTCCGATTGCATTATATCGGCTGCACTTCTTGCATTACCAATTCTTTTCTCGGTTTCCACATTTGCACTGAACGCCAATTGGGTTGCAGTAATTGCAGTTTAAGCATTTCCAGTTGTTTTATCGGTTTCCGCATTTGCATTGCACTCCTATTGGACTTTTAAAATTGCAGTTTGTGCAATTCCAATTATTTTATCTATTTCCACATTTGCACTGGACGCCTATCGGACTTTTAAAGTTGCAGTTTGTGCATTCCCAACTGTTTTATCTGTTTCCGCATTTGCACTGAACACCTTTTGGAATGCATCTATCACAATTTGTGCAAACCCAATGAACCTATCGATTTCCACATTTGCATTGAACTCCAATAGGATTGTAGAAATCACAATTTGAGCATCTCCAACTATTCTATATGTTTCCACATTTGCATTGAACACATTTGGCATTCCAATACCAATACATTTAATTGAGTCCGTTTCCACACTTCTTCATGTTGTTACCTGTGGGTTACAGAAATGACAGGCTTGACAAGTCCAATTGTTCTACCTGTTTCCACACTTGCACTGCACACCTTTTTTGATGCCAGTCTTACAATTTTTGCAATTCCACTCCATTGTATCTAAATATCTTTATCTAAATATAAATAAACGAATCAACGAATAATTTTCTTATTTTATTTCTTAAAATGTTTTTTTATTAAGCCAATTATTATTATGGCTATAAAATTTTTTTTATTAAATAGGAGAAACTGTTGTAAAATAATAAATTTTCATATCTCATTCACTTTAAATCGATATGGAGCTCTATAGGACAATGATCGCTTCCGAATATATCATTGTTTATCGTCGAATCCAGCACATTTTTTTAGAATTATTTGTTTACCACAAAATAGTCAAGCCTCCATCCGATGTTTTTTCCTCGACCTCCTGTTCTCATACTCCACCAAGAGTATTTTACTTAGTTTGGATAAAATTTTCTGAAAGTGTCGATCCATCCGTTTTACAAAAATTTAGTAAAGCTTTATCTCTACTAAATGGTAAAACCAGCTGTTTTTTAATTTCCTTTCGGCCTAGCAATATCAATTTATTTATGACAAACATTTAAATCCCCACAAATAATTGTATTTTTTTTCTTTCTCAAATCCTCACAATGTGCTTGAAAACACTTATCATAGTTTTTAATCCTATAATCAAGCCGATCTAACTTTTGTCCACTATTTGGGATATAGGCCGTAACTAGATAAAACTTTTCGAACTCCATAGTTATAACCCTTCCTTCTTGAGAATGCTACTTTTCTGGTAGATCCTCTATGATCGAAATTGGAAGATATTTAGAAAAGATGGCGACTCCTGAATATCCAGCAGAAACTTTACAGAAGTTCCAATATCCATGATAGCCTGGCAATTATATTTTTGCCTTCTTAAATGCTTACTCGTCAATTTTAGTTTCGTTAATGCAGATGATATCGGGTTTTGATTTTTCCAAGTATTTTTGGATATCTTCTTTGCCAAGGACAGATCTAATTCCATTTACATTCCAACTTGAGATAAAAAGTTTATCTGGGGTCTTTCCGCTTCCGTACTACCAGTCCACAATATTATGTTTTTGTTTATCATCGGAGTTGACTTTGGAAACATCAAACTGTTTTGATCTAGATTTAACAGCCTTTTATTCAGGCTCTACGATGTCCTTTGAGAACAATTTGGTTTGTTTTTCTACTTTTTCTTGTGGTTTTTCAGCTTTCTGATTATTTTTTTTTGGAGGCATTTTATAAAATACAATAATTAAATAATAGATAATCCTTATTACCTTCATATATTACTCGATCTAAACAATTAAAGATTCATAACAATTGCGTAATTTAATCCTTTACTCATTATAATTTGACGATTTTTACCAAAACTTAAAAATGATTAACGAAGATCAACTTAGGCTCATTTTGTCTTTACTCGCAATGGTATTTTTGAGTTATCCGATCCGATTCATCTACCCTATCAAATTGAGATACATCTACTCATTAGCTTTAGGTCTTATCCTTCAAATATTTGTCTTTAGACATGATATGCTGGGAATATATATTCAGACTCTGATAGTGTTTGCAATCCTAAAAATAAGAAAGGGGAAGAAGTGTGGTGCTATTATCACATTCGAGTCAATGTTATTCCTATCCATATATCATGTTAGATAGTTGATATACAATTACGGAGGATGGACTATGAACGCAGAAGCTCTCCTAATGATATTGGTTTGCAAGTTTTCATTACTTGCTTATGCAATTGACGATGGAAGAACATAATAAGGAAAGTTGACTACTTAGCAAAAACAATTCAAAATAGCATAGGATATAACGTTTTATGATTATTTAGGATTTTTAAACTTTTTGCCAACTTGCTTAATCGGTCCACCTTTCTAGTATCAATAATATAAAAAGTTTATGGAAGGAAACGCTCCATATGATAAAATTCCAAATACTATTGCTTAAACAGGCAAAACTTTAGGTCATTCTATTTTGTGTGCAGGTATCTATGCTGCAGGGTAACTCGTATTCCCAGTTGCTTTAATGAAAACTGATGAATTTTATGAAAGCAGTGCATTTTATGTCGCACTTTATACTTTTGGAAGTCTAACTTTTATAAGGTTCAAATATTATTTTGGATGGAAATTAAGTATATCGGCAATACATGCTTGTGGAGTCAGCTATAACGGAGCAAACTTTCATGCAATAAATACTTGCAGCCCCTTTGTGATTGAAACTGACAAATATATTCGAGGAAAAATCTCTCATTGGAATACTTCAGTCCAATAATGGCTTAGAAAATGCATTTATCAAAGATCACCGTTTAAAAGTAGAGGAGTTTCTCAACTTTATGTGTTTATGGTGAGTGCACTTTGGCATGGATTTTACGCAGGATACTATTTCTCATTTTTCCTTTGGTTCGTACAGGTATATGTTCAAGGTGAAGTATTTAGATTCGTAAAGAGCTAGACTTCAAAACTTCGAGTAGCATATAAAAGAATCGGGTTTGCTGGAACAATAATGTTAACTATTTTGGTAAACTTTATTTTCAGTCATAATGCAACATTCTTCATCTTGCTTTAATTTGACTTATGTGTTAAATTGCTGCAAAAAGTGAACTTTATTCCACAGATTATTTTATTCATCGTGATGATTATCTTCACAGTGCTGAACATGACTCCCAAAAAGTAGAAAAGAGATAAAGACGCTGCGAAAATAGTTAGTAAAAATTAGTGAGTCAAAATGAAATTTTAAAAAGTACAAAATAAGTAAAGAATGAATGAATGATTTACTTAATTGATGGTTTATAAATAAACATGAAATAGAAATAAATAGAATATTCTTTCTTATCCTATTAAAAAAATATAAATAATACCGTTATAGCTTTAAATAGCAATAAATTAAGACAAATCATTTCCAATATTTTGTGTTTCGGCACGTATCACAAATAAAAAACTTACATGAACTACAATATATGCCATTCTTTGATTTATCTTAGCAATAATAACAGTGCATCTATTGATCAGCTGCGTTTTTGAATTAAAGATTACTTGATCTACAAATTTATCCATGTTTATAGGATTTGCACTCCCTGCATAACTTGAATGAGCATACATTGCAGGATGGCTTGCAAAAAGATTTCTTACTGCATTAATTACAGTAAGCTTAGTCGTGATAGAATATAAAGCTAGTATGCTAAAAAGGACATCTTAAATAAAGAGACTCATTTTCATTTTTCAATTGCTCTTTTTTTTCTCTGAATTTTAGCCTTGTGCTATTTTTAATTAATTCTTTTTTATACTATCCAATGTACTTATCTATTTTTCGTTTGATTTGGTAATTATAATTAATTTTGTCTTTTATAAGGACATACAAGCTATTTGGTAATATTTCTGCAAGAATCACAACAGACAAATAGACATTACTAACAGATTAAAAAGGATCTAACAAATTAAGAACAGTAAAAACATTGCATTTATTTTATACCTATTACACCTATTTATCTAAATTTTCTGTTATCTGGAAAGGGTTTAGGTTTATTCTAATTTAGATTCCTATATTATATTGGCTTTATATAGCCTTTCTTGCTTTTATATTAAAGATTAAAATATTAGATAACATTTACTTATATTATATTTCTTGTTTTCTTATCATAAATTTATTTATCCCATTTACGTATTTTGTTAATAAATTGTGGCTTTACCTATGAGCAGATATCTCTATGAAGAATTACCTATTAAGAGCAAGTGCCACAAATTTTATAATTGCACTTGCTACAGGATAATATTGTGGCGAATTGCTTTCCAGACTAATTGCAAACCGCTTTTTTAGGATCATTATTCTATTAATATAAAAGTTAAGCATTAATGACCCAATTGATAGAAGTATGACCTAATGGGCAGACAACTCTACGGCTTTTTTATTGTTATCTTGTTAATCTCTCAAATAATATCAGAATTAAGGCGTTTCCAATTAATAGTTTCCCTTTGCATGAACTGAATAACCACATTATAATGAGTTTGTTTATATTATACAAATTAATTAATTATTTCCTATATATTAATTCGCATGATTTATAATTAATTCAAA
>DYPS01000139.1 GCA_020719775.1 Desulfosporosinus sp.
TACAACAGAAACATTCGGGAATAAAAAACTCCAGATGGATATATCCATCTGGAGTAAACCGGGGGAGGGTTTTTTTGGAAATTTTTATGCCCAGGCGGCAGGTACTACGGTTTTCCATGCTGCAGTATCCCAAATAACAATACGTGCTCCGGAAATACGCATTTCGCCCTGTTTAGGTGCTTGAGTGGTTACATCCGCGGCATTAGCTGGAAAAGGAGCATCTGTCATCAATCCTTTGCTAGTTACGGTACCGGGAAAACTATGTTCGCAGTTATAATGTGTGAAAACTTTACTTGATGCCATTTTTAACTCCCGCCCCTATATCGTTCGAGAACGATCCTGACTGCTTCCAGGAGATCCAGTCTAGTGTTAATTTAATAATTCCCTGCTAGTTCGCCACTATTTAAGTTCAGACAAAATCTAAACCCCCAAGATATGTCATTAGTGAAATAGTGATGGTTTCAAAAGATTAGTTGTTAAATTATTCAACTGATGAAGGAAGAGATGCATCAACCTCGTGACTAATCATTACCAGGAAATTCAAGAAAAATTTAATTTAAATCTTACCGGATAGAAAATGTCATCTTTAACTCAAGAGGAAGTAGAAAAAAGATACGCCGAGCAAGGGATCCAATTATTGGAAATTTTCAAAGGCGTACATATCCCTCATGATTATAGGTGTACATGCGGCAAAACCCATCGAAAAACACCAAATTCATTATTACAAAAAATTCATGAATGTCCAGATGAATCACGAGAGCGTAGGAGAATCAATAAGCAAAATGAATATGTGAAATTATTCAAATCTATGGGTGCAGAATTACTAGGAGAATACAGAGGCGCTAAAATTCGAGTGAAATATAGATGTGTCTGTGGCAAGATATCTGAAATTACTCCGGCCAGTTTTCGTCAAGGTAGGCGATGTTTTGAATGCGGTAAAAAGAAAGCTTATTCCATACGTATGGGAGTGACCCTGAAAGAAAAAACAATAGAATCTGCTTCCGATAAATTCATGAGAGAATTATCGGAGATAGCAAAAAAACATAATGGAGAAATAATAAATAAATCTGGGAAATATGTCACTTTTCAGTGTCAATGTGGTTCTCAAGACATCAAAACTGTTATTTCTTATCGCCGGAATCCGCTATGTGAGAAATGTGTCCGTAAGAATAGAATAGAACAAGTGAAATTATGAAAAAGATAACATCTCGAAGTGCAAAAAATAAAGGGGCAAGATTTCAGAAGGAAGTCGCAGCTAAGATATCTGAATTAGTAAATATGCCTTATGGTAAAGATGAATGTATACAATCTAGGATAATGGGGGGAACATCAGTAGATATTGTATTGGTCGGGCCTGCGAAACGAGTTTTCCCCTGGTCCTGTGAATGTAAAAACGATAAGAGTTTTAATTTAAAATCATGGATCAGGCAAGCATCAAAAAATATGTTGTCTGATACTCACTGGTTAGTTTTATTCAAAAAAAATAATTTTAAACCAGTGGTCTGTATGGACATCGAAGTTTATGAATATCTTTTTGGTGAGGCGGACTTGAAAACTTTGGAATATTCCTCTAAAAACTGGTTTTTAGAGGAATATATCTTGAAAGCTAGGGAAAACTACGAGAGATGGTGCCTCAAACTCCCATATGATGAAACATTTGTGGCTGTAATAAATATGGATCTCTTTTTTGAATTATTGACCATCAGAGAATCAGAAATTAAAGGAAAATCTCCTTTACGTTGATTATAAAAGAGATTTTCTCAATTATTGTTAATTTATTTTAATGACATTTGCTGTAACCACAGTCATGACATTTTGAACAACCTTCCTCAAATACCATTTGACCTTGCTTGCAGTCCGGACAAATCACTGAATATCCCAACTTTGTTTGGGATAAGAAACTCTTAAATAATTTACTTAGTTGAGAAGGAAGATCAGCCATATGTCCCGTAGATTTATCTAATTGGTCAATGATATCTTGTAATGGCATACCATAACGTAAAGCAGCGGATATCAATCTACAAGTAGTGGTCCACATAGTAGCTTTATCCTTATAATCCCTATTACTTCCCCGATCAAACCACGCAAATACTTCTTTCACTTTTTCGGATTCATCAAAACAAATAGTGATATTCATTGAATGATTATCTCTATCCGTTAATTGAAAACACATACCAGGAAGAACTTCTGATAATTCTTCTTTATCGTATTTCAATAACATTGAAGGATCTTCTGACGGAGCCGGCGTATTCATCTTATTCAATACCTGCTCTTTACGACTACCATCTCTATAAACTGTTAAACCTTTACATTTTTCAGCATAACCCATGAGATAAGCATTTTGAACATCTTCCAAAGTGGCTGAATTTGGTAAATTTATTGTTTTTGATATAGAAGAATCGACTCCATTTCTTTGAAGTATACCTTGCATTTTTATATGATCTTCCGTTGAAATATCTTGTGCTGTCTTGAAGATATCTTGCCAATATTCCGGTATTTCTGAATGACCAACGACAGTCGAAGTATTTTTTATTTTCTCTAATAATTCTGGGGTGAAAAACTTTTCTCTCTTACCTATTTTTTCAAATAATTTATTAGATATTAATAGTTTATCCCCGTCCATTACGTGTTTCTCTGTGACTATCAAAAAATGAGGCTCCACACCACTTCCACAATCAGCAATCATACTAATTGTGCCTGTCGGTTGCACGGAGGTCAAAGCCGCATTCCGGCGGGGTGGATAAAAATTTATACTTGAATCATAAGCCGGAAAAGGTCCCTTAATTTTCGCCAATTCCTGTGATTTGTATAACGACTGATCGTGTACAAACTGCATAACTTTAGCAGACTCTTCCCGACCCTCTTCTGAAGCATAAGGTAACTTTTTCATTATGAGATAATCATGCAAACCCATAATACCGAGACCTATCTTCCTGGTCTTCAGCGTCATCTCCTTGATTTCTGGTATTGGAAAATTATTACAATCAATGACATTATCTAGAAATACAGTTGCTAGATGTACCACTTTTTTTAATCTTTCCCAATCTGTCTCTGATGTGTCAAAATCTACAAAATTTCCTAAATTGATGGAGCCTAGATTACAGCTCTCCATTGGTAATAACCATTGTTCCCCACAGTTATGAACAAGAACACCAGAACAATTCAGATACTTATCATCCTCCGTGCTTGTGAT
>DYPS01000055.1 GCA_020719775.1 Desulfosporosinus sp.
TCGCGGATTACAAACAACTTCTTCAAACATTTATTTTTTCTAAACTTTTCTTTTTGTTAAATCCAATAATTAAGCTATTCTTAATTTTTTGTGACATTTTGATTACATCTCACTCTTTATCTCCCAATGACCACTTTTAAGACTCCCTACCCTTTGCAGTTTATTTTCATCTTTTAGTTTCTTAATCACTTTTTTCACACCAGATTCACTCATTTGTAATTTATCACAAATTTGTATGATAGTTATCTCTTTATTTTGTTTCATCAATTTCAAAATCTTTTGGTCACTTTTTAGGCTACTTTTTTGGTCACTTTTTTTTGATTCTTCGATATAAGCTCTTAACGATTTGACGATGATTTCAAGCATAAATTCCACAAAAGGGGTACTTTCTCCAAGGCTTCCAGAAGATTCTAATGCTTCATAGTATTTTGATTGATGATTTCGTACCATACTTTCTATAGGCATATAGGCAAAAAAATCTTTATAATTCATCAAAATCACACTTTGCCAAAGTCTTCCAATTCGCCCATTTCCATCGTTAAAAGGATGGATAAACTCAAACTCATAATGAAAAATACACGACTTGATAAGGGGATGTTCATCGCTGTTTTTGAGCCAATCAAACAAATCTCCCATAAGCTTTGGGACAAAATGAGATTGCGGTGCGATATGAGTTACTCCATCTTTTCCACCAACGGCTACATTTGTTTGTCTGTATTTTCCAGAATTTTGTAAAAGATTTTTCATCAAAAAATGATGTGCTTTTAAAAGGTCTTTTTCTTTTTGATAATCATATTTTTCTATATTATCATAGGCTTCTATTGCACCTTTTACCTCTTCAATTTCACGAATCGTACCTAAAACTGATTTGCCATTTATTACACTTGTAACCTTGGCTTCATCAAAGGTATTTCCCTCGATTTGAAGAGTGCCAGTGATAGAGCGAACTCTGTTTTTTTTACGAAGTTTTAATGTATTGTAATTTTTATCTATATATTTAATATCTACTACAAGCTCAGATATTTCACCAATTTGTTTGATAATTTTTGAAGTTATCGTATAGGGTGGTTTAGCCATTTTTAAACATCTCCAAACATTTCAGATTTTCACTTCTCGTCTTTTCCCCATCCAAATTTTTACTAATGGAAAGCTTTTGTTATTTTTCCTATCTCATATTTTGAACCAAATATGGGAACATCTTTTTAAATAACCGCAATATTTAAAATAGCACTAAAAAGTTCTCTCATTTTCCTAACCTTTGTGCATAATATGTAAAGATTGTATTATAGTTTTAATTACAAGAGAGTAAAAAATTTAATAATTTTTTACTATGAATTCAAATAGTATTCAATCTCATTTCTACCCAAAACATTGATAGTATTGGTCAAACCGATGGTTCTTACAGGATGACCAACGGTAGCAACATAAGGTCCATCCATATCCAAAATCCCAAGTTTTTTCATTGTTTTAAAAAGTGTGGTGTACATATTGTGTTTATGTTCCCCCTCTATAGTTGCGATTGGTAAAATTCCCCATGAGATGGTGAGTTTTGCCAAAGTCTCTTCATTTATTGAAAAAGCAAAAATTGGTGTTTTGGCTCTATATCTTGCCATTTTTATAGCTGATGCTCCAGAACTTGTCAAGGCTAAAATTGCTTTAGCTCCAATATCATCAGCAAGTTTTGTGGCACTTGCTTGAATCATATCAAAAGAATTATCTTTTTTCATATCTTCTTGTTTTGCAAATGGATAGATATTTTCAGTTTGTTCGATGATACTACTCATAGTTTTTACTACATTGACTGGATTGATCCCAATGGCACTCTCTTCGCTAAGCATCACGACATCTGTCCCATCAAGAACTGCATTGGCTACATCACTCACCTCTGCCCTTGTGGCTCTTTCATGTTGTGTCATACTTAAAAGCATTTGAGTCGCAGTGATAACTGGCATTCCCCTCTCATTTGCTTTTTTGATAAGCATTTTTTGGATGATAGGGATTTCATAAAAAGGAAGTTCAATTCCTAAATCACCTCTTGCTACCATAATTCCATCACTGGCATCCAAAATTTCATCTATATTTTGAACTGCATCAAATTTTTCTATTTTTGCTATTAGTTTTCCATCATATGAACCAAGGAGTTCTCTAGCGTGGATCATATCTTGCTTATTTTGAACAAATGAGATAGCAAAAAAATCAACCTTATGTTCTACTCCCCAGGCAATATCTTTTTCATCTTTTTTTGTAATAACATCGATATTAATAGCTGTATTTGGGAAATTCACCCCTTTTTTGGAAGTAAGTATCCCGTGGTTTTCAACAATAGCGATAAGATTTGGCATCGTCTCCACCACTCTTGCCCTTATCATTCCATCGTAAAGATAGATAAACTCATCCACTTGCACTTTTGCTAAAATATCTGGATAATTGATACTCACAACATAACTATTTACAGATTCTTGATATCCAATAATTTCATTCGGGACAAAAGTTATTTTATCTCCGCTATTAATTTTAAAAGTTTCTTTGATATCTCCAATTCGCACCTTTGGACCTGAAATATCTTGCATTATTCCAACTGTGATAGCGAGTTCTTTACTTACTTGTCGTATATTTTCCAACACTTTTGTATGGTATTCATAACTTCCATGGCTAAAATTTAAACGAAAAAGATTTACCCCAGCACTAACAAGCTCCCTTATTATCTCCAAACTATCACTTGCTGGACCAACTGTTGCTAATATTTTTGTTCTTTTCATTTTCCCCTACTTCTCTATTTTGTATTGCAATAACTTCTAAAATTCAAAAATTCAAAAATAGAGTTCTTCTCCTCTACCTCTTTTTTAAACTCTTCATCTAATAGATTTCCATCTACCATTTTTGTTAATTTCCAAAAATTTGCAATATGTTCTTTTGTTCGTTCAGTACTATATTCTGTAGCAGTTGCTGTTGTCATTAAAAATGCCCAATCACTACTTTGTGCTAAAAGTAATTCTCTTGCCATTTGATTGAGTATTCTTTCTTGGTCTTCATTTGCAATATTTTTATATCTATTTGCATAATTACACATAGCATCTGCCATTTGGTGAAGATGTCTATATATCCAGTCATTTGATCGATTCAGCCACACATTATAGTATCCTCCATCCCCCCAAGATGACGGATGGGGAATAGCGACTGGATTTTGAGGATTATAATCCAAATAGTGTGCTGGAGTGATAGCTTTAATCACTTTATACTTATCTATCTCTTTAAACATATTATATAAGAACTCAACCCCTTCAAACCACCAATGGCCGAATAATTCAGCATCATAAGGGGAAACAACGCAAGGGAGTCTATCCATAAAACCTCCGATATGCTCCATTTGTTTTTCACGATTAAAATGAAAATTTTGCGCATGTTCTTTTGTTTTATCCATCCCAACATATGGGTTGTATATCTCTTTATGGTCAGTTTCTCCTGTAATTTTATGGTATTTGTACCCTGTAAATACCCTATGACCATCTGGATTGATATACTCTTTGATATATTCAAAATCTAAGTCATACCCAATATCCCTATAAAAATCACGATAACACGCATCCCCAGGATATCCCTCTTTTGAACTCCACACTTGTTTTGAAGATTGGTGGTCTCTCCCAAAAGCAGCCACACCGTTTGGTGAGATAATCGGAGAATAAACCCCATATTGTGGTGTCGGTTCACTATAAACTAAACCGTGTCCATCCATAATAAAAAATTCGATGTTATTCTTTTTTAAAACAATATCCAACCCTTCATAATAAGCACATTCAGGGAGCCAAATTCCCCTTGGTTGTTTATGGAAATGTTTTTTATGACTCTCTACTGCCACTTCAATTTGGACATCAACCGCTTTTGGATTAATACTCAGAAGTGGTAGAAAACCATGAGTTGCTCCACAAGTGATAATTTCAAGATTGCCTAAATTATAAAAATATCTGTACCCATTTAATACTTTTTTATCTAAAAATCCACAAAAGAACTCTTTTGTTTGGGTAAAAAAATCAAGATAAAACCGAGAGATTTGTTCATATTCGCTATCCTGTGTCCGAACCACCTCTTTTTCCCCAAGCTCTATAAGTTTATCAAGATATCTTTCATATTTTTCCATAAGATGGATATCATCTAACATCTCAGCAAGTGGTGGTGTAACCGATACTGTAAGGGAAAATTCTATATTTTCATTTTGAAGTTTTTGAAGCCTTTGAAGAAGTGGGATATAGCACTCAGAAATAGCTTCAAATAACCAAAATTCCTCCAAAAAATTTTCATATTGTGGATGTTTTACAAACGGTAAATGAGAATGTAAAATCGGTATCCAATATCCTTTTATCATCTAGTTTCCTTAATAAGCATCGTTTGAGAGCTTAAATTTTTATTTTTTAAGAGAGAGATAGAATTAAAATGAACTATCTCTTTATCCTCTTCTTTTATATTTTCACCTTCAAAAATATACTCGCTCAAAAGTGGTGACACTCTATCTCCTTTAAGTCTTGTATCAAAAAGTTTGATTGTGTTAGATACCCCAAGAGTTACAAAACTATTCTCACTCACTTTAAGATGCAATTTTGCAATTAAACTTTTAGATTTTGTTTTGTGTTTCAAATAATAATTCCCAACACTAAATTGAGTAGGAAATGAGGATACTTCAATGTTATTTTCATCAAAAATAGAGATGATAAGATGAACATCAAAGAGAGGAATTCCAAACTTTTCTAAAGTTGCATCGCTCACTTCCCAGTAAAGATAAGAATTTTGCGGATTTATAGGCAATAAAGTTAAGGTATCTATAAAATATCTGTTTGGTATTTCATATTCACTTTTAGAAGCACTAAGCGCTTCACTATTTTTTATAACTCCGCTATTTCCACATTCTCCATCGCTTAAACTTTGAGCAATAAGTTGACTTGTATTATCCATTTTTTATATTCCTAATTGATTCAAATTAACTACACCTGGTAAAATTTTACCTTCAAGAAGCTCTAAGCTAGCCCCTCCACCAGTTGAAATAAATGAAAAATTATCTTTTTCTCCAGATTGTATGATGGCATTTACAGTATCACCACCACCTGCAATTGTATAGGCATAAGTATCGGCTATTGCATGTGCTATTTTAAAAGTACCTTTTGAGAAAAGATCCACTTCAAACATCCCCATAGGTCCATTCCAAATAATAGTATTTGAAAGTCCTATCACCTCTTCATAAAGCTTTACAGTCGCAGGTCCAATATCTAAAGCTTTAAAATTATCTTCTATCTCTTGTACTGGAGTTATTTTAATATTATTGAAATTCTTTATATCATCTGTAACTACAACATCAACAGGTAAATAAATATTTACCTGTTGATGTTTTGCCATTTCTAATATAATCCTTGCTTCTTCAAGCAATTCATCTTCGGCAAGTGAACTCTTCATATCATATCCTAAAGCCTTCAAAAAAGTATTACTCATTGCTCCACCAATAATAATCTTATTAATTTTTGGAATAATATTTTTAAGCAATACAATTTTTGAAGAGACTTTCGCTCCACCAACTACCAAAGTAATAGGTTTTACTGGTGTAAAAAGAGCTTTAGCAAATGCACTGATCTCTTTTTTAAGCAAAAAGCCACTTACACTAACAGGGACAAATTGAGCCACACCACATGTTGAACTATGCGCTCTATGAGATGTTCCAAAAGCATCATTAACATATACATCACAAACTTCTGCTAATCTTTTAGATAATTTGTCGTCATTTTTCGTTTCCCCTTCAAAAAACCTTATATTTTCAAATAAATAGATTTTGTCATCCAGTGGGGCAAAATTTTCAAAATTTTCCACAAATTCTACATCTTTATGCAATAGTCTACTTAATCTTTTTAAAAGATGTTTTGTAGAAAAATTTTCATCAATCTCTTTAGGTTGCCCCAAATGTGTTACAAGAAAAATATATCTTACTTTATGATCAATACAATATTCAATAGTAGCTAATGATTCTTTTATTCTTGTATCATCAATAATAGCATGTGTTTCATCCATAGGTACATTGTAGTCAACTCGTATAAGAACCCTTTTGTTTTCAAGTTCAACATCTTTGATTGTTTTAACATTTTGCATTCTTTCTATATTTGAAAACATTTTTACATCCTTCTAAAAATTTAATGATTGTATAATTTCATATAATACTCTTGAACCATTCTACCAGACTCAAAATCGTTCAATGCATCGACCATAGAATTTTTCATAATATTTATCCATCTATTTTTATCTTTATAATAAATTGGCATCACTTCATTTTCAAGTATATCCATAAGATGAAGATTATCAAGTCTATCTTGCTCCTCATGAGGCAACTCTTTTCCAATTGCTGGAATTGTAAAACAATTGTATCCATGTTTTTCAAATTCAGGATGCCAACCATCAGGAATTGAAAAATTTACAGCTCCATTCATAGCTGCAGCCATACCACTTGTTCCACTTGCCTCCCTAGTTATTCTTGGGGTATTAAGCCAAATATCAGCACCTTTTTTCAACATCATAGATAAATTCAACTCATATCCAATTAAAACAGCAATATTTTTATATTCTCTGCTTATGTAATTGAGTTCATTAAAAATATTAATTGCACCACTATCAAATGGATATGGTTTTCCAGCCCAAATAATTTGAATAGGCATATCTTTATTGTTTATCAATTGAAGAAATCTTTCAAAATCGTACTTCAAAAGTCCTGGTCGCTTATACTCTGCGAATCTTCTAGCCCAAACAATAGTTAATACATTTGGATCAAACATTTTTCCTGTTTGATTTGCTACTTCGATAAAAAGCATCCTTTTAAGATGTTTTTTTCTAGCTTCAAGCTCATATTCTTCCTGTTCCTCAAAAGCTTTTAGAAGCCCTTTGTCTGCCCAATATCTTTTATTTTGCGCATTAGTAACATAAGTTATTTCACATCGATTTTCTACTTCAGACCACATTTTATTTGCCACTTCACAATGCAATTGAGAAACAGCATTTGCTATCTTCGCAACTTTTAATGCACCAACTGTTAAGCTAAATGAATCATTATGTATCCCCATAAGCTCTTTTACTTCATCGATAGATAATCCATTAAAAAATCCCATTTTATGTAATAAAGATAAACTATGCTCTTCATTTCCAGCAGCTTCTGGTGTATGTGTTGTAAATACTACTTGTTTTTTGATCTCTTCAAAATTTTTATTTTTACCATATAATTCAAATACAAGTGGAAGAGAATGCCCCTCATTCATATGATAAATCTCAGGTGTTATCCCTAAAGCTTTTAATACTTTTACCCCACCTATTCCTAAAATAATCTCTTGAGCAATTCTTGTTTCATTGTTTGCATCATAAAGTTTATATGTGATAGTTCTTGATAAATAATCATTTTCATCAATATCAGTTGAAAGTAAAATAACAGGAGCAGTTCCAAAAGTCTCACTTGGAAGGATATATGCTTTTACTTTTACCTCTTTTCTATTTATAGTTACATTCACAGTGATTCCGATATCTTCCAAAAAATAGTATCTTTTTTTTCTAAACTCTACTCGAAGGTTTCTATCTTCATCTCTTGCTTGGTCATAATACCCATAACTCCAAAGCATCCCTATTCCTATCGTATTTTGCTGTAGATCATAAGCACTTCTCATATGAGAACCTGCTAAAAATCCAAGCCCTCCGCTATAAATCTTCAAAGCTTGGTGAATTGCAAATTCCATCGAAAAATAAGCTACACTCTTAGAGAATTTTGGGTTAACCTGATATTGTCTAAATCTTTCCATGTTTATTATTCCTTTATTATTAATTTTAAACCTTCTATATTCCCGTATTGAGAATCTGAAATAGCTATTTTAAGTTCGCTTCTTAAGTTATAAAAGGAGCTTTTTTTATATTCTTCTTGCAGAAAATCTAAAAGCCAAATATTATTTTGCATAACACTTCCTCCAAAAATATACACATCACAATTGAATAAATTGAGTATCGTAAAAAAAGAATGAACCAATCCATCTAAAAAAGTTTGTTTTGTTTTTTCATCCACTTCATTTAATTTTAATCCACCTAAAGCTTTGCCACTTACACTGAGTTCCAAACAATCATCTCTACCACATCCACATTGAAAACTTGTTTTTCTAAAAGGAATATGTCCAATTTCTCCGGCAAAATTATCTTTCCCATGTAATAATTTATTTTCTATAATAATTCCACATCCAAATCCTGTTCCAATATACAAAACAACCATCGAATTAATATTATTATATAAAGAGTATTCGTAGATAGTTGCTGCATTTAAATCATTTTCCACTATCACATTGATCCCATATTTTTTCTCAATATAACTCTTGATATGTAACTCTTTTATTGCTATATTTGGCGCATTAAGTATCACACCATCTCTTACTTGTCCTGCAAACGAGATAGCTATATTTTGTAACTCTTTTTTTAAATTTATTTGATTTTCAATAAATTCAATGAAATCAATTTGATTACTCGGTAAAACTATCACCTCATCATTATCAAAACAATATTTAAAATGTGTTCCACCAAAATCTATATATAAGTTCATTTATATAACTTTAAGTACTCTTTTGAAGATCTTTTCCATGAATTATCAACATTCATATTATGAATAGCCAATTTTTCAAATCTACTTTTATTTGCATATAAAGAGATAGCTTTTGTAATTGCAAACATATACCAAAATATAGTATGTTCTTTATACACTATTCCCAATCCAATTTTTTTTGAATAGTTATCTGTATCTGTAAAATCCATAACACTATCTTTTAATCCGCCTGTATATGCAACAATTGGAAATGCACCATATCTCATAGTGATCATCTGATTGAGTCCGCAAGGCTCAAATTTTGAAGGCATCACTAAAAAATCACATGAAGCATAGAGCCTTCTACTATAAGCTTCATCAAAACCAACAGTAATATGAATATTTGCATATTTTCCTATCAAATTGCTAAATATGTGATTATAATAACCTTCCCCACTTCCCAAGATAACAAAATTGATATCTAATTTTTCAATAAGATGTAAGCTTTCAATAATTAAATTAATCCCTTTTTGTTCTGTAAATCTACCTATAAAAACAAAAAGTGGCTTTTCACTCCCCTTTAGTCCCAATTCTTTTAGGAGTTTGATTTTGTTTTTTTGCTTTAACTCATAACTCTTTGCATCAAATTTTTGAAAGATATCTTTATCTGTTGCAGGATCAAATACATCAAATCCTAGTCCATTTAGAATCCCAGATAATTTGTAATTATTAGCAATAAGTATTTTTTCCAAAGTATGTCCAAAAAGAGGTGTTTGTATCTCACTAGCATAGCTAGGACTCACTGTCGTCACCTTATCACTATAAAAAATACCCGCTTTTAAAAAATTGACATTATCAAAATACTCTAATCTATCATTTTTAAAACACTCCGCCCAAGAGAGTTCAAGCTCATCCATCACTTTCTTTGGAAATACCCCTTGATATGCCATATTATGAATAGTAAAAATAATTTTTTGTGTTAAAAAGTATCTTGTTTTTGCTAAGAGCGCCACAAGTGCTGTTTGCCAATCGTTGATATGAATCGCATCAATTTTAAGATTTAATTGAAATATTATTTCGATAATTGCATAGGAAAAAAGCCCAAAACGGAGAGCATTATCACCAAAACCTCCAAAACTATCGTAGTACATCCCCTCCCTATCACACAAAATTGGATTGTATAAAAAAAGTTCAAACTGATTCTCTTTTTGTACAAAAATATCTATCTGATGTCTTGTGCCATCAAGCCAAATATCAAAACTTTTTCCTTGATATTCTATTTCATATTTAAATCTGTCAATTGTCTTATAGAGTGGCATTATCGTATAAACATTTGTTTTTGTTCTTAAATCTTGCGGTAAACTATAAGCAACATCAGCCAAACCACCACTTTTTGCGTAAGGGAAAATCTCACTTGCGGCAAATAAAATATTCATCTTTCTCTCCTTAATTTATGAGCTACATCACTTGGTAATATACTATTTAAAAATATTCCACTATCAAGCTCAAATCCAGCGATACCATTAAGCCGTGGATAGATATTGATACAAAATCTAAAATACTCTTTCGAATCTATTGTATAGTTTTCATATGGATGATTTTTAAAAATCATATTAAATGAAAACTCACCTAGGATACTTTTATACCCTGTAAAAAGAAAATTCAAGGCTAATGCCAAGTGTGTTATTCTAGTCTCATTTAGTTCCATAATGGTTGCAATTTTATCTTTAGCTACAATCTTAACTTCGTAGGAAAATTTAGAGGCATATGGAGCATAACATATAAAAGATTCATTTTCAAAAATAAGATTTTTTATATATCTTTTTTCTTCATAAACCAAATCATCTAGTATCGCTCTTTGAAATTGATGATAATATTCTTTTTTATATTTTATCTCTTGCTCTATACCATCAGGTACAAAAGACATTGCTATCAGTTGAGAATGTTCATGTACTTGTGATGCACCTGCTAGTGAACCAGAATTTTTAAATAAACTTACATATCTTAATCTAATATCTTTTTCCAAATTTTTAATTCTACTTCTACAAATAGTTAGATAATCTACAAATTCATTCACATTATAATCAAACATTGTTTTTTTATGATCTGGTGTTTCAATTATCACTTCATGAGCTCCAAAGCCATTTAAAGTATCATAATAATCATCTTTTTTTCCAAACAATTCCACATCTATAGACAATACATTGTATAAGTTTGGAACAACTCTCGTTTTCCAATTATTTCCATCTCCTATTCTTTCGATTTCGGCTGGTGTTAAATATTCATTTCCAGCATCAAATGGACAAATATTTCCTTCGATATTTTGATTAAACTTAGTTAAAAAATTATTTGGTCTATATGCCCTACTTGGCGAAAACAAAATCCATTTTTTACTTAATTTACAATATCTAAAGTGTGAATTTTCATCATTTTTAATAGTGGTTTTATGCATGGCACCATTTGTTGTGTTTGAGAATTCATTTTCAAACACAATAGGCTCAAGAATATTTTGAGGTATTTCTCTATCCATAAGAATATAAACATTTGATAAATGAAGTCGAAACAAATCATCAAATTTTCTTTTTTGAATTGTAAAATGATCATCATCGTACCACCAAAACCAATCACTTCCAAGCGCTATCATAAGCTCATTTTTGATTATAATTTGCTTCGTAGTATCAAGATCTTTACTATACCGCACATAATCTTTTTTTGTTTGACATAGAAGTTTCCAAGCTATATTTTTCTGTTTTTTCCCAATCCAAATATTCAAATTTCCATTTATCCAACTTCCTGTTGCAATATGGCTAATATCATTGACTGTAAAATCTAACTTTTCAATTTCACTAGGGAGAACCGTCTTGATAAAATGGCTATTGTTTTGAAATTCACTATAAAGTGTTTCGAAAAATTCCAAACCATTGTTTTTATAATACTCCCAAGCATTTTCCCCGTCTAAAATAACACTCACAATACAATCAGAACCCTTTTGGGTATTAATTCTTTGAAGCTGTGATATAAAATCTTTTACTGCCTCTTTTGGATTTTTCTTTGAATATTCAAAACCAATTAAATCACTTAAATATTTATCTCTAAAAAATAAAGTGATATCATTTTTTACATCTCTATATTTCTCATACAATCTATTCTTATCGCCCCTACCAAGAGATTTATAAAGTATCTCTTCATCTGTTGCAACCCATGATATTTTCTTTTTACTAAATAGCTCCAATGTTTTTTGACTAACCGAACCCTCAGCTGGCCAAAAACCTTTTGGATAAAAACCAAAAGTTTTATAAAAATAATTTATGGCATCTTCAACTTGTGAATCCATACAGTCAATAAATTCACAATCTATATCTGGTAAAACTATCTCTGGGGATGCCTCTTTTGCGCTACTTATATCCAAAAGTAAAGGAGCTATTGAATGATAAAATGGTGTTGTCGAAAGTTCAATTTTTCCTTCAAATGCTAATTCCTTATAAAAATTAATAATTTCTCCACAAAAAGAAATAAGTTCCTTAATTAAATTATTTCTTTGTTCATGAGTATAATTACTACCTTGAGAAATTAAGTTTATTACGTAATGATTATTAGTTTTAAGATAATTACCACACCAAGAAAGTAAAAATAAAACTTCACTATCAACAATCTCTTCAAATGTAAAATCTTTTAAACTTCTATTGGATTTTTGATATTTAATATAAAGTTCATTATATCTCCAAAGAGGTTGGATTAAATTTTCTTCATTAGATAAAAAAAGATACTCTTCAAGTCTTTCTATATCTTTTTTATTTAACCCCTTAACATCTTTCTTTATTACTTCAAGTAATTCATCATTTCCTGCATAGTTACTATAAGCTTGAATTTGAACCAATAAAGATGGTACGAGATTAAATGTAGCTTTTATTCCACTATATCGACTTAAAATATAAGGAATATCATAATAATCTTTTATAGCATGTAAAAATACCCAAGGCATTTTTATTTTTTTGGCTACATCATCCCCGTAATAAGGCTGATGCATATGCCAAATAAAATTAAGATATAACATTTTATTCGTTTATCCAAGTGTTAATTTTTCCTTGATATTCTTCAAAGATTTTATTTGCATTTGTATCATTTTTTGCTTGAATATAAATATTTAAAAACTCTCTATGTTGATCTGGTATCATCAAAATCCACTCTTTTTCATCAAGCCAAATTTTTACACCGTCCGTATGTGATGACTTTTTATCTTCCCCATCTTCAAGGAATTTTCTCATCATTTTCCCTTTATATTCACTAGGACAAGCTACATTTTCACCTCTATAAGCAAATTCTGGTAGCTCTTTAATACTTTCACTTAATTTTCTTCCACTTAAACCTAAACATTCCAAAAATTTAAAACTAGAAAAAACGGCATCCGTACTCAAACCAAATTCACTAAAAGCAAAATGTCCATCCGTATTTGCGATTAAATCATATTCTTTAAGCTGTTTTGCTTTAAACCCACCAAATTTTCCTTTTGTAATCTCTAAATTTTTATACTCAACAAAATCAGGTGTCCAAGCAGGGAGGAATATTTTTTTAATCTCATGGCAACTATTATTTAAAATATGAAGCAAAGTAAGAAGTAAAATATAATCTTTAACCAAATTTCCCTCATCATCGACCACTTGAAACTTTTGTCCATTTGGATAGATTAAAACTCCACAATCTAAACCTAATGATTGCACTATTTTTCCAACCTCTTTTTGAGATTTTTTGATGAGAGAAGGGAGTTTTTGCAACTGTTTATCATCTTCATAGGCATTGAGCACAACAGACTCTATTCCTAAATCATTTACGATTTTTGGATAAATCTTTGAAGTTGATCCAAACATCAAGTCAGCAACTATTTTTATCCCTTTATTTTTAAAATTAGTTTCTTTCGTTTTATTTTTTACCGCTTCAATATATTTATCAGTCGCCTCTAAATCTTCAGTTATTTCACCGATTTCATTAAATCTTACCCTTCTAAAATTTTCTCTAAAAAATATTCTCTCAATATTTTTAGCTAAATTTGTATCGATAAGCAAGGCTTCATTTGTATAAAATATTATCTCTGTTTCTTCTTGGTTTTTCACAGATTGCCTAATATGCACCCCAGCAACTACATCATCTTTGTGTGCAAGGTTATATCTCATAACAATAGAAGGGACGCCAAAAATATCTAACACATTGATTCCACTTGAGAGCATTCCACTCAAAAATGACCGTTTGAGCATTCTTGAACTTTTATGATAATCCCTTGAAAGATAGATTTTACTTCCAATAGGTAAAATAGATCCAAAAGATTCTGCAAGTTTTACAGCAAGTTCACAAGAAAGTTCTATATTTACACGACCAACAACAGTTCCTAATTCAAAAATAGAAGCTTTGTATTTATCACCCCAAATTACATTATTGCTGATAACCGCATCTTCTTCTATCGTTTTATTTGGCCAAACCATTACATCTTTTAAAAATGTTACACCTGCATCAATTAAACATTTTTCTGCGACAATTACCCCTTCTTTAATTTTTACTTTTTTATGAATATCTATATCGTTACATAAAACTGCATTTTTGATTTTTGATTTTTCTCCAATATTATTTCTATCCCAAATAATTGTATTTTCTAATTTTACATTTTCTTCTAAAATACAGTTTTCTCCAATAACCACATTAAAAAGTTTACAATCTTTATTTATATGAGTTTTTTTACCGACAACTACAATTCCTTTAACATCAACGCTAGGATCGATAGAAGATCCATCTTCCAAATAGGCTATTCCATCTTCATATTTTACTTGTTCACCTTTGATAGGAAGTTTTATAGTTCCATGAAAAATATCTTGATAAACTTCTCTATAGCTTTCAGGATTTCCTACATCTCTCCAATACCCCTCAATCATACAACCCCAAAGTGTTACATTGTTTTTCATTAAAATTGGGAATAAATCTTTTGCAAAATCGAAATTTTCATCTCTTGGTATAAAATCCATAATATTTGGTTCAATAATATAAATACCTGTATTTATAGTATCACTAAATACCTCTCCCCAACTTGGTTTTTCTAAAAACTTTTGAATTCTTCCATCTTCAGAAGCTATTACAACACCAAATTGCAAAGGATTTTCTACAGGAGTCAAAGCAATAGTGAGATTTGATTTTTTTTCTTGATGAAAATTATATATTGTTCTAAAATCAAAATCTGTTACCAAGTCTCCACTTACAATGATAAATGTTTCATCTAGAAAATCACGAGCCATTCCAACAGCACCAGCAGTTCCATAGTCATCATCAGGTAAAACATACGAAATATTCACGCCAAAATCTTTTCCATCTTTAAAATAATCTTTAATAACATCAGGCATAAAATAAAGTAAAATCGCTATATCTTTAATCCCCAAATCATCTCTTAATTTAATAATAATATGCTCCATCATAGGTCTATTTAAAATTGGTAACATTGGTTTTGGCATACTATTTGTTAATGGTTGAATTCTTGTACCAAATCCACCAGCTAGAACGATTGCTTTCATGATATATTCCTCTTTTCTTATAAAATGTTATTTATTAATATGATAATGACATTATTTTACTTGGTCTTTTATTTATATATTACTATTTATATGTTATAAAAGTTTAAAGTAATTTAATTGTAACTCAATTGTAATATATTTTTATTTAAATAAAAGAGGAAGGTAGAAAATACTATGAACCATGCGAAACTACTTTTTGGGATCCATTGTCATCAACCTATTGATAATTTTGATCATGTTGTGTATGAAGCAATTGTAAAATCTTATAAACCTTTTTTTCAAACTTTACAAAAATTTCCAACCTTTAAATGTTCCGTCCATTTTAGTGGCTGGCTTTTAGAATTTATCCAAAAAAATGATAATGAGCTTTTTTCCATTATGAAAAAACTCTCCCCTCAAATTGAATTTTTTAGTGGTGGTTTTTATGAACCTATCTTAGCTTCCATCCCTTCTATTGATAGAATAGCCCAAATACAAAAGCTCAATAGTTTTATCAAAAAGAACTTCAATCAAACTCCAAAAGGACTTTGGTTAACTGAGCGGGTTTGGGATGATTCGATTATCACAGATTTAGTTCAATGTGGGATAGAGTATGTTATTGTAGATGATTATCATCTCCTTTCAAATGGGACAACAAATAATCTTTATGGGTATTATCTCACAGAAAACAACTCCAATACTATTGCTGTTTTTCCTATCAGTAAAGATTTACGATATGCGATTCCATTTTCTTCCATAGAGCAAATTGAGGGGCAACTCCAATCTTTTAGTGGTAAAGATGGCTCAAACGGTGCAATCATATTTGATGATGGGGAAAAATTTGGAATCTGGCCAAAAACATATGAATTGTGTTATGAAAATGGTTGGCTTGAAGATTTTTTTGCACTAGCTTGCGAAAATAAAACAATACAAACACAAACCTATAAAGAATTTTATGAATCAAATAAACCTCTTGGTTTAGTCTATCTCAAAACAGTCTCTTATGAAGAGATGGGGCATTGGTCAAATTTAGACAGAAGTTATCACTACTCTCAAAGTGGAATTTGGAAAAACTTTTTTATTAAATATCAAGAGAGTAATTGGATACATAAAAGAGTTTTGGAGCTTTCAAAAAAACAAATAAATAGTCCAATTTATCTTGATTGTTTACACAAAGCACAATGCAATGATGTTTTATGGCATGGTGTATTTGGCGGAATTTATTTACCAAATTTACGAGACAATGCCTATAGATATATCATTGAATGTGAAAAGATGCAACCGCTCGAGCCTCTTTGTATTTATGATATAGATTTTGATGGATATGAAGAGTATAAACTCGTATCTGAAAATTTAGTAGTGATTATCAAACCAAATCTTGGAGCTAGTATCGCAGAACTCGATATCAAAGATAAAAATTTCAATCTTTTAAATACCCTTACTAGAAGAGATGAAGAGTATCACAAAAATATCAAAAAAGAGGCGTCAGTAGCAACAAATGAAATCGCAACCATCCACGACAATCAACTTACAATGGATGAAAATATACAAATCCATAACGATTCCTATCTCAAAAAATCATCAATTGATTATCTCTGTGATGATTCATTTTCGCTAGAATCTTTTAAAACGAATACTTTTTCTACACTCATTAATTTGAGTGATACCCTCTTTTTACCACTCCAAGAGGGGAAGCCTCTCTTTGGTTGTGAGTTTACCCTTATGGGAAAAAAAGCTTCGATTCAAAAAGAATACTTTCTCGAAAAAAACAGTTTCAAAACAAATATCATTCTCCAAACAAATAAACAAAATCAAATAAGATATGTAAATGAGTGGAATTTACATTTTGCTATCTATGATATTTTGGAGATAAATGGGGAGATTTTCCAAGAAGAGCTCTCTTTATTTACAAATAGATTGGAGATATTTGATCCCTATCTTGGTAAAAAAATAATATTTGAGTTATCTAATATAATAGAGATTTTTTTATGTAAAAATTTCACAGTGAGCCAAAGTGAATCTGGGCTTGATTTGACAGTACAACATCTTTCAATTGGATTTGTAAGCACTTTTACAAACCATATAGATTGTACTATAACATTTAAAATAGAAGAGGCGTAATGAAAAAAGTAGTAATAATTGGTGGTGGATTTGCTGGAATCTATGCACTTAGGGAGTTGGTAAAACAGAGTGATATAAAAATCACAATAATAGATAAACATCCATACCATAACTTACAACCAGAAGTGTATGACCTTATCGCAAATAAATCAAATCTTTCAGAAGTGACAATTGACCTTCCAAGTCTTTGTGCTGGGCTAAATCATTCTTATTTGGAGTTTAAAAATCTAAGAGTCATCTCGATAGATTTTGAAGCTCACCATATTTTGACCCAAGAAAAGGAGATAGTCCCTTATGATTATTTGATTTTAGCGATGGGAGCAAGGACACTTTTTCCAAGTAGCATTGAGGGATTAAACAATGCTAATGATATAAAAAAACTCCACAAAGCACTCTTTTTTAAACAAAGTTTTGAAACACAACTTTTCAATAAAGTGAGTGATGAATCGAAAAAATGTGATAAAACCCATATTGTTGTAGTTGGTGCTGGGTTAAGTGGAGTGGAAATTGCTGCTGAGATGGCAAACTATGCAAAACATTTTTTTGAAAGGGGAAATTTTATTTGTGAGAATCTCAAAATATCACTTGTGAGTTCAGGAGATACTATTTTAAATGGATTTCATCCAAAGATTATTCAGATGTCAAACGATAGACTTAAAAGTTTACAAATTGATATTATTACCAATGCCAAAATGATAAGCTGTAATGAAGAGTTTGTCTATCTGAGCAACGGTACAAATATACGATATTCATTTGTTTTATTTGCTGGTGGTATTGAAGCTTCCAATCTTGCAAATAAACTACCACTCCTTAAAAACAAAAAGAATCAAATCATCGTTAATGAATTTTTACAAACGCAAGAATATTCAAATGTATTTGCAATAGGAGATATCGCTCAAGTCAAAAATAAAGAGGGACAAATCCTCCCTGCCAATGTCACGGTAGCCAAAATAAGTGCAAAATGTGCGGCTCGTAATCTTCTCTCTAGTATCCAAGGGAAAGAGTTAAAACCATGCGATCCAAAACTTGAAGGAACACTTATTGCTTTAGGTGGGAAATATGCCGTATGTGACCTTTATGGGATAGTGCAAGTAGGAGGATTTATAGGATATTTAATTAAACTATTCGTATTACAACGATACAAACTGCCCCTTTTACGCATCATCAAAAATGGACACAAAAAACTGATGATGTAATACTAAATCAAAGCCCGTGCAAAATTGACTCTTTGTTTCATCCCGCCACTTAAATCTTTTGGATATTTTATGAAATCTTTCTCCTCAAGTCCAAATCTAAGGGCGATTTGACAGGCTTCATCGTGTGCTTTTTTGTAGCCTAATTTTGCTACGACTGGGAGCATAATATTTTCTAGCACTGTTTTCCAAGGAAGCAACCTCACATCTTGAAAAGCAAGAGCGGAGCTACTAAATGAGTTTGATATTTCCCCCTCCGTCACATCCAAAAGTCCTGCGCAAAGCTTAAGAAGTGTAGTTTTCCCGCCACCACTAGGTCCTACGATAGAGATAATTCTATTTTGTCTTAGTTCAAAATTGATATTTTCTAAAATTTGGGTTTATCCATGATTCCACCTCTTTTTTGATAGGTTCAAGAATGATATATTCCACTACGAGCAAAACCACTACCATAGTGCTTACAAGTGTTAGAGCTGTCGGGGTATCAAGCTGACTTCGTACAATCGCCAAACTAGCACCGATTCCATCATTTTCACTCAAAAGTTCCGCCATAATCACTATTTTCCAATCCATCCCAAGAGCCGAAACCCATGATGGAAAAAGATAAGAAAAAA
>DYPS01000056.1:0-9649 GCA_020719775.1 Desulfosporosinus sp.
CATTTGGACTTTTTCCAAAGCCAGGCATATCAATATAAATATGTCTAAAATCTTTTAAAATTGAACCAAAACCACTTTTCATCACCTCTTTATTACTCCCCCAGCCATGCAAAAAAACGATTGTTTTTTGATTTTGTGGATTTACGATTTCATAATTTATCGCGAAATCATTGTTTTTATAGTTTATATCTTTTATTGCCATTTTTCTCTTCTACTTCACTTCTTCTTTTTTAGTTTTTATACTTTTTTTCAAATCATTTTTCCCATCTACTCCAAATCTCCCATCACTTTTACACACTGTTTTAAGTTCACACTCTTCACAAAGTGGAGCAATCGCTTTACATTTATATCTACCAAATAAAACCATTGCTTGATGAAAGATATGCAAATCCTCTTTAAGTTTTTTTACCAAATCAACCTCTGTAAGCCCCACGGTTTTCGCATCACTTAAACCTAAACGATGGGATACTCTAAAAACATGCGTATCAACCGCCATCAAATTTGCCCCATCAGCTTCAATTAAAAATACATTTGCTGTTTTATTTCCAACACCTGCAAGTTTGATAAGTTTTTTATGTTCATGAGGAATCTCTCCATCATGATACTCCACCACATCTTTCGCCATTTTAATGATATTTTCCGCTTTATTATTAAAAAAACTACAAGTTTTTAAAAGCTCTTTAATATCATCAAGATTGGCATTTGCTAGACTTTGAGAATCAGGATAATTTTGGAATAAAGCTGGAGTGATTATGTTTACTCTTTTGTCTGTACACTGAGCTGAAAGGATTATTGCTATTAAAAGCTCATAGTCATTTTTAAACTCTAGCTCTGTCACCATTCCACTATAGTGCTTCAAAAAATAATCCCTTATAAATAAAATATCTTTTTTTGTTGCTTTTTTCATTTTATGATTATAGCTTAGAAAGATAAGATTTGAATTTAGCAATAGAGTAATAAAGCAATTTTTTGATAAAATCACAATTCTTAATAAAAATGAAACAAACCAAAAGGATACAACTACAATGGATATTTTACTTGCTAGAAATGAAATAAACGAGAAACCAAAAAAAATAACTCTTACAAAAATCAAAGATGAATTAAAAGAAACAATCGGGAAAATTTATTATTTTGATAGAGATAATTCACATAAAAATATGATGGCTTTGGTTGAAAGCCTTGAAGCACTTGGATACAATGTAAGTTTTAGAGAGATCAAATATGGTTTAGCTGATGATGAATATATGTATCAATTACATGCCCTTTAATAAATAAATTATAAACATTTCATGTCAAAAAAACTTTTTATAGAAACTCTTGGTTGCCAGATGAATACACGAGACACTGAACATATAATCGCAGAGTTAAGTGTTCATGGTAATTATACTCCAACATTAAATTCAAGTGAAGCTGATCTTATTATCATCAACACTTGTAGTGTAAGGGAAAAACCAGTTGCAAAACTTTTTAGCGAACTTGGTCAGTTCAATAAAATAAAAAAAGATGGAGCAAAAATAGGTGTTTGTGGCTGTACAGCCAGTCACCTAGGAGGCGAGATTATTAAAAGAGCACCATATGTTGATTTTGTAGTTGGTGCTAGAAATGTTTCAAAAATTTCCTATGCAGTTGAAAATAAAGGTACAATTGAAATTGATATTAATAACGATGAAACTTCATACGAATTTAGTGAATACAGAAGTTCAAATTTTAAAGCAAATATCAATATTTCCCTTGGATGCGATAAACAATGTACATTTTGTATAGTTCCAGCCACAAGAGGTGACGAGATAAGTATTCCACCAGAAATCATCTTAAATGAAGTAAGAAAATCAGTAAATAGTGGTATGAAAGAGATCTTCTTACTTGGGCAAAATGTCAATAACTATGGAAAGCATTTTTCAAATAAAGAATCCGATAAGTGGACTTTTACAAAACTTCTTCAAGAGATAAGTAAAGTAGAGGGGGTTGAAAGGATTAGATTTACTTCACCTCATCCACTTCATATGGATGATGAATTTATCGAAGAATTTACTTCAAATCCTAAAATTTGTAAACTTATCCATGTTCCACTTCAAAGTGGCTCTACAAAAATCTTAAAAGATATGAAAAGAGGATACACAAAGGAATGGTTTTTAAATCGTTGTGAAAAAATAAAATCAAAAATTCCAAATGTAAGGATAAGTACAGATATTATCGTAGCTTTTCCAGGTGAAACCGAAAAGGATTTTTTAGATACTCTTGATGTAGTAGAACAAGTGAAATTTGATCAAATTTTTAATTTTAAATATTCTCCAAGACCAAATACTCCAGCAGCTACTATGGAACAAATTGAGAGTGAAATAGGAACCAGAAGATTACAAACTTTAATAGATCTACATAAAACTCATCAAGATGAACATATGAAAAAAAATATCGGAACTGTTCACAAAGTTTATTTCGAAGATCTTAAGCCAAATGGTGAGATTATGGGCTTTAGCGACAATGGGCTTCAAGTTTTTGTAAAAGGAAGTGAAGAGTTATTAGGGAAAATAATTAATGTAGAAATAACTCACAATAGTAGAACATCACTTAAAGGAATCATTATAGAATGAAAACTAGATTTGAAAAGTTTAAAAAAAAATTTGCAATTGCTGTAGTTCCATTTTTTCTTCAATTAATTTTGAAATTTATCTACTCTACAAATAAAAAAAATTACCATTATCCTATTTCAATGGATGATGAAAATTTTATTCTTGCTTTTTGGCATGGAGATCTTATCACTCAACCACTTAACTATAGATCATTTAAAAAAAATGGTTCTGTAAAAGTTATAGTTAGTGAGCATAGTGATGGTGAAATTATTAGAAGAACAGTAGAAGCTTTAGGTGTTGGATCATTAAGTGGATCATCTACAAGGGGTGGTGCAAAAGCACTTCTTGGTGCAATTAAAGCGCTTAACAATGGTGTAGATATAGCCATTACTCCAGATGGTCCAAAAGGTCCAAAATATACTATTGCTGATGGAGTAGTTATGCTTGCTCAAAAAACTAATGCAAGAATCGTTTGCTTTAGATCAAATCCTTCTAAATATTGGCAATTTAACTCTTGGGATGATTTTATTATTCCTAAACCTTTTGGGATAATTGATTTATATACTGGAGAACCATTCAGTATAGAAGGGCTCACTCCAGAGGAAGCAAAAGAAAAAATAAAAATAAATATGGAGAAACTATATGAGCAATAATAAAAGTATCCAGTATATTAACCTTATCAAAATTGAACAAAATATTAGAATTGATAATCAAGTTTTTATAAATGGAAAACTTTTAACAGCAGCTCAATTTATTTTTTTATTAGAAAATAATAATCTTTCCGTAGATACTCTTTCCAAAATAAAAACATTAGACAATGGAGTAAATAATAGCTTCATTACAGCAATTTGTGAAGCTAAAACTCAAAAAATTATAAAAAATAGTGAAATAAAGGATAAAAATGATGTCACACTTTTATTTGATTCTTTCCATAGTATTATTTTAAATAAAGCTGATATTGATTTTGCAAAAGCTCATTTAAACGATGGCAATATAGACTACTTCATTTCTCCATTTACAATACTTCATGACGAAATTATGCTTAATCCACAAGCTAATTCTCTTAATCTTTTTATTTTAAATAACTCTATTTATGCAATATTTTTAAATAGTAAAAAACAATTTGGCTATAGTTCAATTAATTCTCTCACTCCATATTTTGATATTGAAAAGTCAAATTTTTATAAAGATAAAATAGCTGAACAAACTCTTTATGATGAGATTTATTTATTGGAACTTGAGGAAACCATTCATACTATTCTTAAAAAATATTATGAAACGATACAACCTTCAAATTTCTGTGAGACTGTAAATATTTTTTATGTTATCAAACATCTCGAAAATCAACAAATAGAAAGCCTAAAAACAAATTTAGCCTTAGATGTCATTTATACCCCAATAAGTATAGATGATACCGTTGATTCAATTGCAAGAAGAAAAAATATTGAATATTATAGTTTTTCAAAAAAAAGGGCAAAGAGATCAAAACTTTCAATATTAGTGTGGTTCTTGCTAACTCTTTTAGTAGCTACAAGTGTGCTTTATGGTTTCTATTATTTTCAATCATCAAATAAAACAATAACCGAGGTACTTTCTAGCACTTATAAACAAAAAATAGAACAAGAAATTGATCTTCCAAATCATATAAGCACCAACAGATCTACTATCGAGCTTATTACAAATATTTTTAATACTATCGATGATGATTCACTCTTAAAAGAGATACAAATCGCTCAAAATGAATCTATTATTATCTATGATACTAAAACTATAAATCCATTTGAAAAAATACTGAAACCTAAGTTATTACAATTTTACGAGCATAGTGAAAGAACTTTTACAACTGAAAAAAATGGAGTATTTACTTCGATTATCTCAAATATTAATCTTTTAACTAAGCCTAAAATTGTAACAAAAAGGTATATTCCAATTAATCAAGAAAGATTTTTATCTGCCCAAGATGGAAAAAAAGGAATTGAACAACTTTTTCATAATAATGCGGTTGTAAAATTGGTGGGATCAAAAGAGAAAAAAATTATCCAATATGAATATGATGTTTCAACAACCTTACAAACTCCTATTGAATTTTTTAATATTATTAAGCTTCTAGAAAAGCAATATTATTCTATTGTACTTGATTACCCAGTTGAATTTTCAAAAACTAAACAAGGATTGGATATCAAATTCAAATTATTTATCAATCAAAATAAACCACTAAGCTTAACCAAATAGTGGCTTCGATAATCCTAACCACCCTAAATGGGCGATATACTCATAGTAGTTTGGGGCTTCGATACCTCTATGCAAATCTAAAAGAATTACAATCAATTGCTACAATTAAAGAGTATGTTATCAATGAAAAAATACAAGATATTGTAGAAGATCTTTTAAAAGATAGCCCTAAAATAATTGGTATAGGAGTTTATATTTGGAATGCAAGTGATGTTGGAGAACTTATCCATATATTAAAAAAAATAAGTCCGAAAACAAAAATTATCTTAGGTGGTCCTGAGGTGAGTTATCTCCCCTTTAGAGTAAATATGGATAAAGCTGATTATATCATTCAAGGTGAAGGAGAGATCCCATTTTATGAACTTTGTAAAGATATTTTAGAAGAAAAAGAGATAATAAAAAAAATATTCCTCCCAAAACTTTATGACTTAAAAGATATCAAATTTCCCTATGAATACTATGATGACAATGATATCAAAAATAGATATATCTATGTGGAAGCTTCAAGAGGTTGTCCATTTTCATGTGAATTTTGCCTCTCTTCTATTGATAAGGAAGTTCGTAACTTTGATATAGATCAACTTTTAAATGATTTTCAAATTCTTTGGGACAAAGGGGTACGAAACTTTAAATTTATAGACAGAACTTTTAATCTTGACATCAAATTAGCCAATAGACTTTTAGATTTTTTTCTATCAAAAGAGGAGCATTTTACTACTCACTTTGAAGTGATTCCAGATCATTTTCCCTCTGAACTAAGAGAGAGAATCAAACAATTTCCACCCCATTCGCTGCAACTTGAAATTGGTATCCAAACACTTAAAAAAGATATTGCAAGAAATATTAGAAGAAATCTTAATATTCCAAAAATAAAAGAGAATTTAGCATTTCTCGAAAAAGAAACAAATGCTCATATCCATCTTGATTTGATTATTGGACTTCCAGGGGAGAGTGTTGAGAGTTTTGGGGAAAATTTAGATTATTTGTGTAGTTTATCAAATAGTGAGATTCAACTAGGGGTGCTCAAAAAACTTTCAGGAACCACCCTCAATCGTCACGATGAGCTCTATGGGATGGTTTATAGTGATATTCCACCCTATGATATTTTAGCAAATAATATGATTCCATTTCCTAAAATGCAAGAGATGAAGCGATTTGCTAGATTTTGGGATTTAGTTTACAATAGTGGAAATTTTACAAAAACTTTTGCTTTATTGGTTGAAAATCGAAGTGTCTATGAAACTTTTTATGATTTTTCACATTGGCTTTACATGCAAACCTATTCTACTTGGCAGATATCTCTTGATAGATTGGCTCAGTTTTTATTTGACTACCTAACAACTATCCAAAAGATAGAACAACAAAAAGTAGCTGATATTTTAGTAGCTGATATTTTAAAAGTGGGAGGGAGAAAATTACCATCTTTTTTACGAAAATATAGTGAAATCACAAGTAGCTTTGATAAAGTTCAAATAGAAACAAAACAAAAAAGACAGCAAAAAAGAACTGAATAATTATATTTTTATAAGTATTTTATCTAATAACTTAGTTGACAAAATCCTCTTTGCAAAGCCTAAAATATATGTTGCTTTCGTAATGTAATATCTTGGTTTTACTACTTTTACCTCTATAATTTTCTCAACAATTTTTGCAACTTCTATAGGGGGGAGATTAAAAGGAACATCACTTTTCTTTGCATTGAGACTCTTATGATAAACTTCTCTAAATCTTGAATTTTCTATATCAATATTTTCAATTGTTTTTTGTTTTGCATTTTCTCTAAAATTACTTGTAATTGGTCCTGTATTTAAAACAGTTACATCAATACTTGTTCCGATTAATTCAAGCCTTAATGTATCACTAATCCCCTCAATTGCATATTTACTGGCATTATAAGCACCTCGAAGACGAAGAGAAACAAGTCCCAAAATAGAGCTATGATTAATAATTCTCCCATATCCCTGCTTTTTCATAATTGGTAATACTTGCATCATCACTTCATATAGTCCAAAAACATTTGTTTCAAATTGTTCTCTTAAAATATCTGTTTTAATATCTTCAAGAGCTCCAGGCTGTCCAAATCCAGCATTGTTAAATACAATATCAAGTGTTCCACCTGTAAGGATGAGAATATTTTCTAAAGCCTCACTAATACTTTGTGATTCTCGTACATCGATTCTAAAAGCTTCAAAACCATTATTTTTAAGTCTTTCCACATCAGCCTCTTTTCTAGCAGTAGCAAAAACTCTATATCCTTTTGACTGAAGATAATAAGCAGTTGCCTCCCCTATTCCAGAACTACAACCTGTAATTAAAATACTTTTCATTTTACAACTTCTAGTTATTAACTCTCAAAGTAGCAATCATATCTGTAAATCGTACTTTTTTATCTTCAAGATTTTCTAAGTCAACCATATCTTTTTCCCAAAAAACAAGTACTGTTGAGCCCATTTTAAAATGTCCTAAACACTCCCCTTTTTTAATATATAGATTGTCATACTGATACACTTCTATCTCTCTAGCATCTTCATTTGTAGCAATTCTTGAGTCAAAATCAAATACCATTTTACCAACATTTAAAGCACCAATATATGCCATATAAAAGAGTTTATTATCATTTGTTAGACACTCTAAAATTACTCTTTCATTTTCAACAAAAAGTTCTTCTTGTTTATTAAGATAGGTAAAATTTACTGGGTAGAGTTTCCCCGGTACATAAACGAGTTTTGTCACTTTTGCACTATATGGAGAGTGGTATCTGTGGTAATCTTTAGGGCTTAAGTAGAAGTTCATAAAAGAACCATTTTTGAGTCTTTCAATATTTTCTTTTGCAATATGTGAAGTAAAAAGTTTTTCAATACTATATTGCATCCCTTTTATTTGTAAAGCAATTCCTTCTTTAATAGCCCCTTGAGCACTTACATAACTATCAGCTACACAGATAAAATTATTACTACTTTCATCAAAAGCTCTTGGTTTTATTAAGGCTCTTGTAAAAAGGCTATTGAGTGTTTTATAACTTGATGATGATTCAAATTCACTCATATCAAGCCCCAAAAGAGTCACATAGCTTTTATTTATAAAGTTCTGAATAGATTTTGGAAATTCTGTTTGAGCAAATTTATAGAAATATTGTGATATTTTGTTTGTAATATGCATCAATCTATTCCTTATCCATTCGATGATAATTCATGTTTTAATTTTTCAGCATTTAACTTTTTAATAGTTGTCGCTTCAATTTCATTAAATCTTTCATCATCACATTTAAGCTCTTTTTGAATCAATTCCTTCGCAGTACCTTCCATTTTCATCATATAGTATCTATATTCTTTTTTTGTAAGTCTTTTTTTGAGTATCTCTAAAACTTCATCTTCAGATTTTAACTCTTTATTTAAAATTTTTATATCCACTTTTAACATATCATAAATTGTCATTTAATTCTCCATCCAATTTTTTAATTTCTTCATATCATCATAACTTGTCATATCAAGCTTAATGGGGGTAATTGAAACATAATTTCCACTCACAGCTTCAAAATCACAAAGTCCATCATCACTTTTCCAAATCAAAGGGTGTAATCCAATCCAGTGAAATTCATTCCCTTTGGGATCATGATAAGTTCTATAATCATTTCCATAGTTTCTATATCCAGCTTTTGTTATTCGTATTCCATTACACTCTTCAATTGTACAAGGGGGGATATTAATATTTAAAAGTTTTCTTTTTTCAAGTGGAAAGTCACCTATTAAAATTTTCTGAACTATATCTAAAATCAACTTTTTAGCCAATGAATAATCCCAGATATCTACTACTTCTTTTATTTTATCATCAAGTACTTGAGAAATAGCGATCGCTGGAACATTATGAAGTACTGCTTCCATAGCACCTGCAACTGTCCCGCTATAAGTAATATCTTCCCCCATATTTGAACCTATATTTATCCCACTTATAACAAGATCAGGTAGATTTTCATCATCAAATAAAGTATGAAGTCCTAAAAATATACAATCAGTTGGAGTCCCATCTTCAAGCATATATTTGTCATCCCCAAAACTTTTAAATCGTAAAGGATGAGTAAGTGTCATACTATGAGCACAAGCTGATTTATTTGTCGCTGGTGCAACTACTACGATATTTGCTATTGATTCAAGTGCCTCAACTAAGTGTTTTAATCCAGCTGCATCAAATCCGTCATCATTTGTTATAAGTATATTTTTTTTATTCAATGTAAATTCCCTCCAATTCTTTTAATAATTTTTCGCAATCTTTATTTATTTTATATTCACTATCTATTTCAATATTTCCAAGTTTCGATGTGATAGTTAAAACAACATCTCTTTTCCCTTGATTTTGTGAAATCACTTCAAAAAGCTTATAAAGTATAGCATCGTTATCACTATAGGGAATATTGATAATCAAAGCTGGTTGTATTTTAATCGCTTTTTTTATTTTAAGTTTTTCTGTTTTTGCATCTTTGAGTGATTCTACTTTTCTTACATTAAATCGCACTCCAAAATCATTTACAGTAACACTTACCTTAAAAGCAAGTGGTTTATCAAGGTCAAAATCATCTTCAAGTTGTTTTAACATATTATCAAAAAGCATCAAATCAAAACTTCCATGTAGGTCAATCACCGTCACAATTCCAAGAGGTTGCCCTTTTTTTGATGTTTTTTTAGCGATATTTTCAATTTTTCCGACAAGCAAAGTTTCACTGCCATCGATCAGTTCATCAATTTGGGAACTTAAAGTATAGTTTATCTCATCAAATTGCTCCCTGTATCTATCCAAAGGATGTCCTGAAACATAAAATCCAAGTGATTCTTTCTCCATTTCAAGCAACTCTT
>DYPS01000056.1:9749-18701 GCA_020719775.1 Desulfosporosinus sp.
GGATGTCCTGAAACATAAAATCCAAGTGATTCTTTCTCCATTTCAAGCAACTCTTTCGAATCAAATTCTGGCATATCTTTAATAGTTATCTCAATAGTTGTCATCTCTTCATCATCACCAAATAGACTTCCAATAACTTGTTTCTTAGCATCTCCAGCTTTTTTAACCGCTTCAACTATATCTTCAATTTGTTCTATAATTGCTCGTCTTGTATATCCAAACGAATCTAATGCTCCAGATTTTGCTAAAGTTTCTATCACCCTCTTATTAACTTTACTTCCATCTATCCGACTAACAAAATCACTCAAATTTTGAAATATTCCATCATTTCTTGCCTTTAAAATAGAGTTAATCGCAACATCTCCAGCACCTTTTAAAGCACCCATTCCAAACATTACAACTTCTTTATTTTCAATTTTTTCAGCACTAAATACCAAATTAGATTTATTAATATTTGGAGGTACTAAATCATATCCAAGTCGTTTTACTTCATCGACATACTTGACAACTTTATCTGTATTATCTTTCTCGCTTGTAAGGAGTGCTGCCATAAACTCTGTTGCATAATAAGTTTTTAAATAAGAGGTATAAAAAGTTACCATTGCATAAGCTGCTGAATGTGATTTATTAAATCCATATCCAGCAAATTTTACGATCAGATCAAATAGTTCTTCGCAATGACTTCTTTGATAACCTTTTTTTACACCACCATCTGCAAATTCAGCTTTAAGATTATCCATCTCCTCTTTGATCTTTTTACCCATAGCTCGACGAACTAAATCGGCACCCCCAAGAGAAAATCCACCAATAACTTGGACGATTTGCATAACTTGTTCTTGATATACGATAACTCCATAAGTAGGTTCTAAAATAGGTTTTAAAGGCTCTTCAAATTCATCATAAAAATAGTCAATTTTTGCTCTTCCATGTTTTCTATCAATAAAATCATCAAGCATTCCAGACTCCATTGGTCCTGGTCTATAAAGTGCAAGTACCGCGATAATATCTTCAAAATTTGATGGTTTCAGTCTTTTATTTAAATCTTGCATTCCACTTGACTCGATTTGAAATAATCCAATAGTATGTCCTGTTTGAATTAAATTATATACCTCTTTGTTGTTGACATTTTCATCTATGAAGTTAATTCGTTTCCCATGTCGTTTCTCTATAAGTTTTAAAGCATCTTCGATAACCGTCAAAGTTTTAAGTCCTAAAAAGTCGAACTTAATTAAATCAACATCTTCAACATACTTTCCACTATATTGGGTTGCAATAGTATCCAATCCACTTGGTTTAAAAAGTGGCGTTTTAAGATAAAGTGGTTCATTGGAAATAACAACTCCAGCTGCATGAGTTCCAGCATTTCTATTTAATCCTTCAAGAGCCAAAGCATATTCCCAAACTCGAGCTGCATTTGGATTTCGTTCACATAATTCTTTTAATTTCGGTTCTTTTTCCCAAGAGTCTTTTAAATTAATTCCAAGCTCATCAGGGATGAGTTTTGCCATCGCATCAGCATCTTTATAGGGCATATCGAGGACTCTTGCAACATCTCTTATCACTCCTTTTGCTAATAGTTTTCCAAATGTAATAATTTGAGCAACATTAACTCGTCCATATTTTTCTACAACATAATCTATAACTTCTTGTCGCCTTGCTTGACAAAAATCCATATCAATATCTGGCATAGATACTCGTTCAGGATTTAAAAATCTCTCAAAAAGAAGCCCATAAGGTATAGGATCAATATCGGTAATAAATAAACTAAATGCAACTAAGCTTCCAGCAGCTGATCCTCTTCCAGGACCTACTGGAATATTATTAACTTTTGCATAATCAACAAAATCCCAAACAATAAGCATATATCCAGGAAATTTCATATTGTTAATAATATTTATCTCAATTTGAAGTCTCTCTTTATATTCTTGATGCTTGTCTGTTGGGACGATCTCTAATCTTTTTTCCAATCCCTTAAGACACTCAAATTCAAATAATACTTTATCATTTTCTAGTGAATATTCTATAGTAGGTTCTGGTAAAGAGATATTGTGAATTTCAGCTTTTTCTCTTGTAAATTTAAAATTTGGTGGAGTTGGATTTCCTAGTTTTAACTCAAGATTACATTTTTCCACTATCTCCATAGTGTTTGTGAGTGCTTCAGGGATATCGGCATAGAGTTTAGCCATTTGCTCTGGTGATTTTACATAAAACTCATGCACACTATGTCGCATACGATTTGGGTCATCATAAAGTTTATTCATAGCTATACACATAAAGGCCTCATGAGCCTCTGCATCTTTTTGCTCTGTGTAGTGAGTATCGTTGGTTGCGACTATTTTTATCCCAGTTTCAAGAGAAAGTTTAATAATTTGACTATCAATAAAAAGTTGGTCATCGATTCCATGTCTCATAATTTCAAGATAAAAATCATCTCCAAAAATCTCTTTATATTCTAAAGCAATTTTTTTTGCTTCTTCATATCCTTTTGCTCCATTTTTGAGATTTCTTTCACTTTTAGTATTAAGATGCCAATTGATCTCCCCTTGTAAACAAGCAGCACTACAAACTAACCCTTCAGCATTCTCTTTTAAAAGTTTTTTATTAATTCGTGGATAATAATAAAATCCTTCCATATAAGCCATTGAGCTAAGATACATAAGGTTTTTGTATCCAATATCATTTTTAGCATACAAACAAAGATGAAATCTTCTTTTGGTTGTTTTATCTCCAATATTCTCTTCATTATGGATATAAGCTTCCATCCCTATAATTGGTTTAATTCCCTCTTTCTTCATTGTATTGTAAAAAGTGATTGTTCCAAACATATTTCCATGATCAGTCATCGCCACGCTTGTCATCCCAAGCTCTTTTATTTTTTTAGCTAAGACTGGGATTTTATTTGCACCATCTAGCATTGAAAATTCTGTATGAAGATGAAGATGGGTAAATTGTATGGTTTCTTTAGATGACATATTTATTGCTTTGTATTTTATTTAGTATTAATGAGTGTAGATTCTAGCGAAATAGCTCTGAAAAAGGTATAAAAAAAGGCTAACAGAAAATTCTGTTAGCCTTTAGAGAAAAGAAATCTTGATTACACAAATGAAATATAAGCCATTTGAGTCGCATCACCTTTTCTAATTCTTGTTTTAATAACAGATGTATAACCACCGTTTCTCTCAAGATACTTAGGAGCGATTTCATTCATTAATTTTTTTGTTGCTTCTTTATCTTGAAGAGCAGCAAATACTATTCTGTGAGCATTTAGATCATTTACTCTCGCTTGAGTAACTAATTTCTCAACAAATCTTTTTAATTCTTTTGCTTTTGGCAAAGTAGTTTCAATTTTTTCTCTTTCAATAATTGCAATACTTAAATTTTTAAGTAATGCTTTTCTGTGAGATGAAGTTCTACTAAGCTTTCTATATCCATGCTTATGTCTCATACTTATCCTTCTTTATATTCTTAAGCTTTTAATTGCTCAAGTTTTTTTCTTAAAGCTGAAGCCACATCTTCAGATAAAGAACCCTCGATTGGGAAACCAATAGATGCAAATTTTTCTGCAATTTCATCTAAAGATTTTTTACCTAAATTTTTAATATTTCTAACTTCAACTTCACTCATCAATGCCAAATCACCAACATATTTAATTCTAGCTCTATCTAAAGAATTAAAACTTCTTGCACTTAAATCTAAATCTTCGATTTTAACAATCAAATCTTTAAGATCTATATTACTTTCTTCAAACGAATTTTCAACAATTTGAACATCCGAAAGATTAAATACTGTGTTAAATACTGACATTTGCTCATACATAATCGCAACAGATTCTTTAAAAGCATCTATTGGAGCTATTTGACCATTTGTTTCTACTGTAAATACAACTTTTTCAAAATTCGGATTGTCTTCAACAAGCATTTTTTCAATTTCATATGTTACTTTTCTTACAGGAGAGAAAAATGCATCAATTGGAATATATTCTTTTGATACCATATTTCTTATCTCTTCACTAGAAACATATCCTATACCTCTTTGAATAATAATTGAAAAAGTTAATCCGAAATCATCATTAATCGTTGCCAAATAAGAATCCCCGTTAATTACAGTTAAATCATCATTTGATAAATCTTCTCCAATTATAGTTTGCTTAGAATTAAAAGTATATTTAACTTCAATTCGATCTTCTCCATTATTTATTTTAAATATCATTTTTTTAAGATTTATAATAAACATAGAGATATCTTCAAGCATTCCTCTAACTGCATCAAATTCATGTGCTGCATCTTCAATATGAACTGCAATCACAGAATATCCAACAGAACTACTCATTAAAAGTCTTCTAATTGGATGAGCCAAAGTGATTCCATATCCACTTTCAAAAGGATAAGCACTAATTTTTGCCACATTTTGTGAAATCTTTTCGATTGCTACTTCTGTTGGTAAAAATGGCGCTGTTACAAAATTTTTCATTCTTTATCCTTTTAATTTACTATTTTGAATATAACTCAACTATTAATCTTTCTTGTACTGGAATCACAACTTCTTCTCTAGTTGGAATTCTTGTAAATATACCAAATACTTTCTCTTTATCAACGCTAACCCAGTCAACCATTCCTGTTTGATTTGTTAGCTCTAAAGATCTAATAATTTGTGGGTTAGATTTAGATTTTTCTCTAATTTCAATTTTTTGTCCCGCTCTTACAACATAAGAAGGGATATCAACTTTTTTCCCATCAACTAAAACATGTCCATGAGTTACAAACTGTCTAGCATTTGCTCTAGTTGTAGCAAATCCCATTCTAAAAACTACATTATCAAGTCTTGTTTCAATTAAAGTAATCAAATTAGATCCAGTATTCCCGTCTCTTCTTGCAGCTTCTTTGAAGTATTTTCTGAATTGTTTTTCAGGAATACCATAAAGAATTTTAGCTTTTTGTTTTTCTTGTAATTGTTGTCCGTACTCAGATAATTTAGTTCTTCTTTGTCCATGTTGTCCTGGAGCAAATGGTCTTTTTTCTAAAGCACTTTTACCATTAAGTCTTCTCTCACCTTTTAATCCAAGGTCAGCATTAAGTCTTCTTTCTAATTTCTCTACAGGTCCTCTATATCTTGCCATGCTTTACTCCTTACACTCTTCTTCGTTTAGGAGGTCTACAACCGTTATGTGGTAAAGGAGTAACATCTTTAAACCATTTAACTGTAATACCTTCTGTTGAACCAATTGCTTTAACAGCTGTATCTCTTCCAGAACCAGGTCCTTGTACTTTGATACCTACATTTTTAATACCATGCTCGATAGCTTTTGCTAATGCACTTTCTGCTGCTGCTTGAGCTGCAAATGGTGTAGATTTTTTACTACCTTTAAATCCAAGATTTCCAGCACTTGCCCAAGAAATTGTATTTCCTGCATTGTCAGTTACTGTAACCATTGTATTATTAAATGTTGCAGCAATATGTACTATACCATCAGCAATATTTTTTCTTACTATTTTTTTTCTAGTTACTTTTCTTTTTGCCATATTTTTATCCTCTATTTCTTAGGTGCTGCGCCGATAGTTTTTTTCTTACCTTTTCTTGTTCTAGCATTAGTTTTAGTCTTTTGCCCTCTACAAGGTAACCCTTTTCTATGTCTTAAACCTCTATAGCTCCCTAAGTCCATTAAAGCTTTAATGTCCATAGCTACTTTTTTTCTTAAATCACCCTCAACCATATAATTCGCTTGAATTTCATTTCTAATAGCTGCTGCTTCATCTTCTGTTAATTCAGCTGCTCTTTTATTGAAATCAATCCCTGTTGCAGTTAATATCAATCTTGATGTATGTAAACCTATACCAAATACATATGTTAAGGCATACTCCATTCTCTTTTTGTTTGGTAAGTCTGTACCAGCAATTCTTGCCATCGCTTATCCTTGTCTTTGTTTATGTTTTTTAACTTCGCAGATTACTCTTACGATACCTTGTCTCTTGACAATTTTACATTTGTCACACATCTTCTTAACTGAAGCTCTTACTTTCATAGTAACCATCCTTCAAAAATATTCTGAATCTACAGGTGTTAACAAACTCCCAAATAACAAAGTATTTGGCAAATCTGAAATCGTAAATGATTTACACCAACTCTTTATAAAATTAGAAACTAAATTTTATAAAAACTTCTCTTTAGCTATAGAAACAGGGGCGGATTATACTCAATTAAAACTTAATATTAGATTATATTTTATTCACTTCTCTCTAAAATTTCAAGAAATTCAAATCTAAAGAAAATCTTTTGCAAATATATTAATAATATTATCTTATGATTATTATTTTAAGTTTTGTTTTAGTTTTAAGATTATTTTCATAAAGTATCTGTTAGAATTATTTCAAATTTATAAAATAAAAGGATTCATGTGTTAAACAAAAATTTAAAACAAGATTTAGAACAAATTGATTCAATATTAAAAGAAAGTGGTATCTCAAGAAGAGACGCTTTCAAAATGATGGGATTAGGTGGAGCTGGATTGATGTTAGGTGGAACTGAAGCAACAGCAGCAACTACATTAAAAGCTAGTGATGCCAAAGGTAAGATTGTAATAGTTGGTGGTGGACTTGCTGGTGTTGCGACTGCTGCAAAATTAAGTAACTCTTTATCAAATCCTGATATTACTGTGATTGAACCAAATCCAAACTCTGTTTCTTACCAACCAGGAAATACACTTGTAGCTTCAGGAATTTGGACTTTAGATAATATCACTTATGAAACACAAGATTTTATGCCAAGTGGTGTTAAGTGGATTAAAGATAAAGCTATAGAATTTAACCCAACTGCAAATGAATTAAAAACTGCTGGTGGGGAAACTATTAAATATGATTATTTAGTTATCGCTGCTGGTCTTGTAAATGACTTTGGGATGATTAAAGGTCTTGAGGAAGTTGGAGAAGTTTATACGCTAGATAAAAATGATGCTGCTAAAGCTAAAAAAATCATTGGACAAAACGGTGTTGGTTCAATCTACTTTAGTGAAGGTGCTGCTGATACTTGGACACAAATGCAAAAATTTGTAGCTGATGCAAAAGCTGGAAAAAAAGTAACTGGTGTATTCCCAGAACCTCATACTCCATTTAAATGTGGTGGAGCTCAAAAGAAAGTGGTAAATCTTACAAATGCTAGACTTGAAGAAGCTGGAGCTAGAGCAAATGCTGATTTACAATTTTTAACAAATGGTAAAAAATTATTTGGTGTTCCAGAATACCATACTGCTATTGAAGATCAAATGAAAGCAAGAAATGTAAATGTAAGATATGAACATAAATTTACTGCAATTGATTTAACAAATAAAGTAGCTAAATTTGAAAAACATTGGGAAGTGAAAGGTGCTTGGGATGCTGATTTAGAAGAATTTGAAATGGTAACAAAAACTGAAGCAGTAGATGTAAAATATGATTTCTGTCATATTATTCCACCACAAAAAGCTCCAACTGAAATTGCAAAATCTCCACTTGGAAGTGAAAAAGGATGGGTTCCTGTAAAAAATGATACATTACAACATGTTGTATATCCAAATGTATTTGCATTAGGTGATATCGCTGCTGTTCCACTTGGAAAAACTGGTGGAAGTGCTAGAAAACAATATTCAGTAGTTTGTCAAAATCTTATTTCATTAATGGAAGGGAAAGAGATGACTGCTAAGTATGAAGGATACACAGTTTGTCCACTTATTACAAATATTGGGACAGTAATGTTAGCTGAGTTCAAATGGAAAGATGTAGCTGCTGCATCTGGTGCTGTTGCTGCTCCTTCATTCCCACTTGATCCGACACAAGAAAGATGGTTGTATTGGTTATTGAAAGTTTATTTACTTAAACCAATGACTATGTACGGAATGCTTCCAGGTAGAGCTTAATATCTATTCTCCATAGTTAGCTTAAGAAACTCTTGCTATGATTTCGCCTCAAACTTCGGTTTGGGGCTTTTTTTTATAAAAAAGTATTCTAAATTACTATATTTAAGGAGATAATATGAAAAAAGAATTGATGATTTTTACAGCTATTTTTTTGTTTTTAGCTATTGGAATGCACTTTAAAGAGTGGACTTCTTATCCGATTGAGCATCTAATGGCATTACCAAATGCTGGTGCATATGGTTTTGGAGCTATCCATCCATTTATATTTACATTAATGGGTTATCTTCTTTTTATTGCTATTCGTGCTATTTCAAAACTTTTCAGCAAAAAAAAATAAAAAGAATTTGGTAAAAAATTATTACTTTTAATATTTTTTTGATACAATTTAATTCCAATAAAAATTAAGGAGATACGATGAAATTATTAAAACTTGCATTCGTTGGAGCTTTAGCTCTTGGGTTTGCTACAACAGGTGCTTTAGCAAATGCTGACAAAGGTCAAAAATTATTTGCTAAAAAATTAAAAGATGATTGTGGAATGACTGGTGCTAAAATGGCAGCAAAACATACTCAAGCTCAATGGGAAAAAATCGGAAATGGTGCTGGACTTGATGCAGAAATCAAAAAAATATGTCCAAAAGTTCAATCAGTTGATGGTAAACTTTTAGAGCATTATTATGATTTCTTCTATAAATTTGCAAGTGATTCAGGAAATGTTCCTTCTTGCTAATAAGTTAAGATAGTTACGAAAGGGTCGGTATTTTATCGGCCCTTTTTTTATTTTTAGTATAATAAAAAATAATATTATATTCAGTGCAGTTTAAGATTAAATCTCTACAATTGTTTTTAAGAAAGTTCAAAATTCTTGAATGAAAAAAAAGGAAAAAAAATGAAAAAACTAATCACACTTTCAGCGTTTGTAGCACTTGCTACAACAAATTTGATGGCTGCAGATGTTGAAGCAAAAATAAGTGAAATGGAAGCAAAAATCACTAAACTTGAAGCTCAACTAAATCAAGCAAGTAAAACACTTACAGAAGTAAAAATGCACGATGGAAATGATAATAT
>DYPS01000140.1 GCA_020719775.1 Desulfosporosinus sp.
GGCGAAGCGAAAATCGCATCACTACAAAATAATATAGATAAACTAGACAAATCAAACAAACAAGCTAAAAGTTCAAGTGGCGAATTATCTTCATCTTTAAAATCAATAGGTATCGCAGCTGGTTCTTATTTTGCTGTTGATAAATTAGCTTCTGCATTAGTAGGTCTTGGTGCTTCAACTATTCAAACAGCAAGTGAATTTGAGAAGTTTGGATTAATACTTGAAACACTTTATGGAAGTTCTGAAAAAGCTCAACAATCTTTAGGTTGGATAAAAGAGTTCTCACAAAAAACACCTTATACTCTAAAAGAAACCACTGATGCCTTTGTAAAATTAAAATCATACGGTATTGAGGGAACTAATGGAACTCTTAAGACTTTAGGCGATACTGCTGCTGCAATGGGTAAACCGTTAATTCAAGGTGTTGAAGCTATGGCTGACGCATTAACTGGAGAGAATGAAAGACTTAAAGAATTTGGTATTAAGGGGTCTATTCAAGGTCAAAAAATCGGCTACGCTTGGACTGATGCAAGTGGGAAAAGTAAACACATTATTGTAGAGAACAACAAAGAAGTAATAAGAAGCACTTTGGAAGCAATCTTCAATAGTAAATACGAGGGAGCTATGGAAAAGCTCTCTGGTTCATTCGGTGGTCTTGTTTCAAATATGACAGACTCATTTGATAGTTTAAAATTAAAACTTGCTGATAGTGGTGCATTTGATGGCTTAAAAGAAGCAATAAGATTGACAACTGTTGAGATTAATAGTTTAGCTGATAGTCAAGATGCAATGAATGGTTTTGGAGTGGCTTTTACAACTGTCATAAGTGGCATAGTTAAAACTTTAGGCTTCTTTGGTAAAGCAACAATCCAAGTTATTGAATGGTCTGAATTCTTATCTACCGCATATACTGTTTCTATTAATTGGATACAAACAAAAATAAATAACTTAGTTATTGCATTTGTTGAAACATTTAAGACTATAAGTGAATTCGCTCAAAAAATGGGCATTGACCAAACGAAACAATTAGCTGATCAAAATAATACTTTAAAAATGCTACGAGAGGCTAATAAATCTTTTGCAGATGATAGTAATAAAAAACTTGTAAGCTATAACAAAGAGTTTAAAGCATTAGAAGAGGCACAGGGTGCAATAGACAAGATTACAAAATCATTTGAAAAAGCTGGTGAGGCAAGAAAAAAAGCATTAGGTGAGCCTATTATTAAAAAAGATGTAGTTGGTGCATTACCTGGCGATTTAACTTCTGGTGCTGGTAAAGTTAAACTAACAGAGCAACTAACAGAACAACAAAAGCTAGAAAAAAAAGCAATTGATGAGAAAATAAGGTTAGAAAATGAAGCTGTATTAGCTGGATTGGATGGGTATGCAAGACAATTTAAAGCATTAGAACAATGGAGAACAGCCGAGCTAAAAGAATATGCTTCAGTAGCTGAAATGGAAGCCGTTATTGATAAAACTTATTTAGCTAAAAAATCAGAAATAGAGAGAAAACAAAGCGATGAACAGACACAAGATGAGGAGAAACGGCAAGCGAAAATATTTGAAGCTAAAAAGAAAAATGCCGAATTAATAGCTGGATTATTTTCTAGTGATTTAACTGAAACACAATCGTTAGATGCTAAATATACTAATCTTATTCAACAAATGGCTGAAACTGGTCAAGCAACAAACGAACAATACGAAGCAATTAATAAAAAATACTTAACAGATCTTGAAAAAATAGAGCAAGAGAAACTTAATAAAACAATTGAGGAAATTAGAGCTTGGGGAGGCATTGCACAAGAGTTTTTAACAACAGCGTTCAATAATGTATATGATGAAATAAAAGACTCTTATGCGCCACTTATTGAGTCTAATCAATACTTAGCAAGAAGTTTAGACCTTCAGGCTAATATGTATAAAACATTCGGGCAAAGTGGAACTGGTGCTGTTGTAGGTTATCAATCGCAATTAGCAACTATTCAAGCACAAAAACTTATATTAAGTGAACAGTATGACTTAATGGCTAAAAGTATGCAATTCAAAAAAGTGCTTCAACCATTATTCGAAGTTGCTGGTATTGGATTTGCTGTAGCTGGTTATTTTTCTTCCGCTCAAGCAATGTCTATACTAAAAGGAGTAGAGTTTGCTTTAGGTGGTCAAAAATTAGCTGACACTATGACTGGCTTTACAGATTATCAAAAGCAATACATATCAGCAGTTGAAACATTTAAAGAGCAGATGAGAAGCTTAGCTGATACTCTTGTTAGTATTGCTGGAAGTATTTATGACGCTATTCCATCATTTAGAGATCTATATGACACTATAAGTGGAACTAATACTTATCAAATCAAGGCTCAAATAGAAGCATTAAATTATGTTAAGCAATATACAAATTTAGATAAAAATTCTTTAACAACTTTTGTGAATGATGTTTTAATGGCTCAAAGTGCATTTGTAACTGGCGCTGTTGATATAGCTGGAAGTGCTAATGAGGGTCTTATCCAAAGTGTTGATATTTTTAGTAAATATGGTTTGGCAATAGATAGTTTGAATGAGAAATTTGCAAATAGCTTAGATGTTGTAGCAAATCTTATATCAGCAAATGAAGCTGGAAATAAATCAATATTAGATTTTGCAAGAACTATTAGAAGTGAACTTGGAGCATCAACTGATAAACAAGGTGCTAGAAAAATAGCAACTTATGATTTTTATAAAGCATTATCTGAATATAAAAAAGGAAATGTGGACGCAAGTACATTATTACAATATGCGGGAACTTTAAAAGGAACATTATCTTCTAGTAGTGAATTAAAAGCATTAGCTTTAACACTTGAAAATGTTGCACAACCACAAAGTACAGAAGACTTATTAACTAAGCTAAATAATCAAATAGCTAACATTATGACTGTTGGAATGCCAGTTGTAAATATTGCACCAGCTCAAAGCGTTGAAGCTCAAACACTAAGTGCTATTAATGATACAAAATCTTTAATACAACAAATATTAGATTTCTTAAGTAATCCACTCGGAAATATTGGAGATGTTATCCAAAAAATTATTGATGCAATTATTGAAGCGGCTGGAA
>DYPS01000141.1 GCA_020719775.1 Desulfosporosinus sp.
AAATGGATGGACTGGAGCTTCTTGCGATGTAGCTTGTAATGCAAATTGTAACACTTGTTCGGGTTCCGCCTTTAATTGTTTAAGTGATTGTAAAGTTGGATGGACTGGGACTGACTGTCAAACTAGCTATTCTCAGATTTGCTTCCGAAATTGTAAAAGCTGTTTAATACCGAACTCATGCACTGGAGGCTGCAATATTGGCTATACAGGTGTAAACTGTTAAACTTTTGATTGTTAATATTTAAAATCAACTACCTGTTTATCCTGCACGTCAGATGCTGGATGTACCACCTGTAAAGTTGGATATTAGGGCATTACTTGTGCTAATTACAAATGCCTAGCTATAGTTAATTGTCAAGCTAATGCATGTACCTCAGAAGCAGGATGTTTAACTTGTAAATCTGGATATTAAGGATCTACCTGCTCAAAATACAAATGCTCAGATTTATTGAATTGTCAAGTTGGCCAATGCGATTAAAGTTCAGGATGTTCGACTTGTCTAACCGGGTTTAAAACCCCAACTTGCTCAACTTATAAATGCTCAAATATACAAAATTGTCAATCAGATGCATGCAATGAAATAACTGGATGCGCAACTTGCAAAGTTGGATATTAGGGTGATACTTGTGCAGTCTACAAATGTTCAGATATAGTTAATTGTAAGGCTAATGCCTGCACTTCAGGAGCAGGATGTCTAACTTGTAAATCTGGATATTAAGATTCAACTTGCTCCACATACAAATGTTCAGATATCTAAAATTGTTTATCAGGCAGATGCCGAAAAGAAACAGGGTGTCCAAATTGTAGAACAGGATATTAAGGATTAACTTGCTCAACTTTTAAATGTTTAGACATTCCAAATTGTCATCAAGGCACATGCACTGCAGATATAGGATGTGGAACTTGTTAAAAGGGATATGAAGGACCAACTTGCTCCACTTTCAAATGTTCAGATATATCAGATTGCCAATCAAAATGTAGTTCAGCAAGAGGATGTGTCAACTGCAAACTCGGTTTTTTCGGAAGAACTTGTTCATATTTTATTTGCAAAGATATATAAAAGTGTCAAGCCGGTCAATGCAATCCATTATAAGGCTGTAAAACTTGTAAAACTGGATATCAAGGAACTACTTGTGCAACTTTAAATTGTCAATTGATAACAAAGTGTCGAACAGGAAAATGCAACTCTGCACGAGGATGCTCTAGTTGTTAATTAGGTTATTAAGGAGCAACTTGCTCGACTTATAGATGTGCCGCTATATCAAAGTGCAAACCCGGAAAATGCAGTGCAAAGACTGGATGCTCTGAATGTAAATAAGGTTATTCAAGTGCCGTTTGCACAGCTTCTATCGTTGCATCGACTAGATTAACTTAGTCTGCATAAGGTTAAACGATAGTCACAAATGCCAATGCATAACTTCCACTAAATGCTTCAGTTAAAATCTAACCTCAGCTGTAACCTTAAACATAAATTCTAATCTAAGACCAGGAAAATATATAGCCTGCCAAATCAGTAAATGAACAAGACAGTTCTTCCGTTGTTGACTAAGATTAAATAAATGTCTCCAGCGAACAGACATCAAAAGTTGTTTAATAAAACAACTAAATTACAAATACACAATCAAGCACAAAAACCAAAGCCAACCAAAATCGGCTGACCGATAATTCTACATAGGTAAACCAAGAAACAAATAAAAACATATTTTTTTCTTCCACTTTTATTACTTATTCTTTGTTATTCATGGTTGTTTTACTCAGTTTATTCTTTATAATTCGAAAAAGAAGAAATGAGAAGAAGTTGTTAGAGTAGAAAAGATAAGAAACTGATAATGCTAAATAGACCCATGCTAGTGAGATGCCTATCAATAAGTAAATAGATTTAAATTCATGATTAAAAACAATAAACATATATAATCCAAGTTATTTTATCATGTTTAATCAACTAATATTAACTAAAAAGTTAATATAATAACTTTAGCATTATTAATCAAAGCATGTTTTATTAATAACAAGGCATAATGCATATTTATCTCCATGCTTGTTCCTAGTATCATCTCCATATAATTAATCCATGCTTGTTCCTAGTATCATCTCCATATAATTAATTAGCCAGTAGTCATTTTGATTTAAATCATAGCTCTTTTTTAATATATTCTTTTGGCGATGTTGTTTGGATGTTTTAAAAACAAATACATTTAATCAAAACTGCTATTGGTCAAGTTTTATTGATATTTTAAAGTATAAAAATAATTTAGGATCTTGATTTTAAATGTTATTTTTACCTCAACTGGCTTTATCTCTGTATCCACAAAATGATCTTTCTCAAATAATGGAACGTATTCTTTAAATATGAATAACCAACTTAAATTTGAACTTAAGAACAATAGTTCAAGCCAATATATACACTTCTAATATTATTTAAGCTTGAATCGTGCTTTGCTATATTCCTTGCCAATCAAATATCAGGACGACTTCATTACATTTTAAGTTTTAGATAAATTATTAGTTAAGACAATATTTGAATCTTTAACTTTAATTACTAAATCACATTTTTCTCTGAATAAAACAATGAAAATAGAAGAGTATAAAGCTCTGCTGAAATTACTCGAGAAACTATTGTTTAAAATGCCGACTAATCTTCCACCCAAGCATCAAATTCAAACACTACTTAAGTACAAAATCAAAATTCATTTGATGGTCTACTCATTTGCCTTATCTTCGTTTTACTTTTATTCCTAATAACATTGTCAATTTTGATAAAAGTCTTATACACTAACCACAAATAATCTTAGCTGATTGGATACAAAAATAAAAGCAAGACTTCAAAAATATAAAGCTTTCCTACATAAATTGAACTTCATAAATAAGTAAACATGGAATGATTAAATCCCTTTATTTTAAATTAATTTATCACATATGCTAATAGTTTATCTACTTGAAAAACTATTAAGCGATTAATAATACGGCAATATTTAGGATATTAATGATTTTTTTTTATCAAAAATAAATAAAGAATAATTACTTTACTTTATAAAGTTTGCTAAGCTTATTATTATTATTAAAATATTTGTTTTATTGTAATA
>DYPS01000057.1 GCA_020719775.1 Desulfosporosinus sp.
TCTTAAAAAAAGAGGCAAATATCATCATAGATACAAAAGATTTAAGGGAGATTTTGCATCATCTGTAAATCTTTTTCTAAAAGTATAGATAAGTAGATTGACTACCTTATAAATGTATTTGCTCATGCATTTTGACAATATGCACTTTATTTTGTAGTTTTAGTTTTACATTTTCTTTGAGGGCCTTGAGTTGCGGGATCTCCCCATGTACCAAATAAACACAAGTTACATTTTTGATATGATTAAGCCATTCTAAGAGTTCGTGCTGATCAGCATGAGCTGAAAAACCAAATATAGAATGAATTGTTGCATGAATAGGAACAGTTATTCCTGATATGCGTACTTCTTTTTTCGCATTTAATATTTTATTACCTTCTGTGTTATGAACTTGAAAACCAATAAAAAGGATTAAATTTTTTTTATCCTGCAGGTATCGTATAAGATGATATCCAATTCTTCCACCTTGACACATGCCACTTCCTGCAATGATGATTTTTGGTCCTTTATGGTTTTCAATATGTTCTGAACTCTCCTTTGTGTATGTTTGAATTAATTCATCAAATTCAAATGGATTTTCATTGTTTTTTATCATTTTAGTTACTTTAGTATTGAAAAATTTTGGATAATTTTGAAAAGTTTTTGTAATATTTATAGCTAATGGCGAATCAAGATAGACAGGAATATCTTTTAATTTTTCTTTAATACTTAGTTGTTTTAGAAGAAAAAGTATCTCTTGTGTTCTCTCAAGAGCAAACGATGGAATCACTACTGTGCCACCATTTTGGATTGTTTCTAAAATTTGTTTTTTAAAATTTTTGATAGAAATAGTTAAATTGTCGTGAATTGAATGACCATAAGTTGATTCGATAAAGATATAGTTCGCTTTTTTCCAATATTGGACAGGAGCGGTTATTATCCTTTTGCTTTGACCAATATCACCAGAAAATATAATACTTTTTTTAATTCCTTCATCAAAAAATTTTATTTTCACACTTACAGCCCCTAAAATATGCCCAGCATTTTTAAATGTAATTTTAATATTTTTTGTAAGTATAAGCGATTTGTTTGGTTCTAAAAAAGTTCCAAAAAGATGCAATGCCGGATCAATATCTTTTGTGGTATAAAGCGGTTTTTTATTGGTTTCTAAGATAGCCGCTGAATTTTTAAGCATTAGTTGAGCGATACTAAAAGTAGCTCCTGTAGAGATGATTTTTCCTTTAAAACCTTGCTTGACAAGGAGTGGAATTCTCCCTATATGATCAAGATGAGCATGAGTTGCGATGAGAAAATCTATCTCTTTTGGATTAAAATCAAATGGTTCATAATTAAATTCTTCCTCTTCTCCTTGAAACATACCACAGTCAATTAATATTTTGATATCTCCTATTTTTAAAAAATGACAAGAACCAGTTACTTCTCCTGCCGCCCCATATGATTTATAAAAAGCCATGTCTACTCCAAATATTTGTTATATTACTACGAGAAATTATAGTCTCAATATATTTAAAGATTGATATTTATAATTTAAATTCTAATTCCACTTTTTTAGCCTCTTCAATCCCTATAAAAGTGAGTGAATCTTCTTCTAAAAATGTTAAATTCCTTAATTCTTTGAGGTATTGTTTTCCAGTTTTGAGATCAAAAACTCGACTATTATCCATCATTTTAAGGACATCTTTTAAGCTTTCATCCTCTTGTTTTTTGTATATCGCTAGTAATAAAACTCTTAGCTCTATATTGTCTTTAAATTCCATTATTGTACTTTCCTTTCTAATTGTAAAATAATATATTTATAGTAAAAGGCAGTTAATATAAACATACCTCCTAAAATAATTGTGATAGAGTATAATTTAAAATAAATTGCCATAATTCCTATAAAAAGTGTAGTTGCTGCATTTATAAGCATAAAAAACATCTCATTGTATGCCAGGATTCTTCCTAAATATTTTTGATCAACTCTCTCTTGTAAAAGGGCATAGGAATATGACCAAAGAGTAGTGGTCCAAAATCCAGTGATAAATAAGCCAAGAAGCCCAAAATAAAAATTATTTTGCATAAATGCCCAAAAAATTATCCCAATGCCTTGAGCCAAAAAGATATAAAATAATCTTTCTTTTGTAAGGAAACGACTAATAAAAAGTGGTCCAATCATCAAAGCAAATGACCTCATAGCATTTGAAAATCCAATTGCAAGAGGAACAGCAATTATATATTTATAGTGATAGTCAGCTAGAAGTGTAACGAGTGTATCAAAAGAGGTGATTCCAATTGTACCATGCAAAAGGATAAGATGAAAGAGTTGTTTATTTTTTCTTAGATATTTTATCCCATCTTGTATTGAATGCCATATTTTTTCGTGATGTGATTCGTGATCGTAAAGAAATCTTGTATTTGAAAGAGCTAAAAATGCCATAAGAAAAAGTACACCATCAATAATAAAAGCCATATTTGTTCCATAAATATTTACTACAAATCCACCTATGGCCATACCGGCAGTAAATGTAAAAGACCAAATAATGGAGTGAATTTCATTTGCTTTACTTAAAACATCATTTGAAAGAAGTTTTGGCATCAGTGTCATTTCGGTTGTAAAAAACATCGAAGAAGCAGTCATTCGTATAAAAATAAAGAGAAGAAGGAGCCAAATGTCACTAATATTTTCAATAATTAAAAAGCATATTGTCATACTAAATTCTGTTAAAAGGAGTATGCCCATAAGTTTTTTTGCTTCAATTCTATCAACTATTGTACCGCTAAAAGGGGAGAGTAAGATACCTGGAAGAAAGTGCATCGCAACGACAACAGAGATAAGAATAGAACTAGCTTTGAACTCTATAAGCATACTATAAATTGCTACATTTGAAAACCATGTCCCAAAGTAAGCCAAAAATTGGATAATTGCTAATCTACGAACTACTTCGTGATTTAAAAATAGCTCTTTATATGTCAATTTTATTTAAACTCAACTTTGACAAGTTTTGAAAATACTTTTGGATTTTTGATGATTATTTCCACTTTGTATGAAGAGATATTTTTTTCATCAGCTACTTTTGAAATCTTATTTATTTTAAGATTTGTTTTAATTCCATCAATATAGATTGTTTTATTTTTAAAGTTTCCTATCTCATTAATAGGTAAAAATAGCTCCAACTTCCCATGGCTAAGGTCATAAGCTTTATAGAGTAGACCACCAACATTTACAAAATCACCAATTTCAACTTCAATAGAAGTTAAATAAATATTTTTTGCTTTTATTGTTTTTTTCGCAATGTTATTCTGCAAGTTGGCTATTTGCATCTCCATATCAGCTATAGAGTTGCTAATATTCAAAACCTTTATTTTTTGAGTATCTTTGTCAATTCTTGTTTTTGAAGATACTTTGTTATAGCTATCAAGTATCCCATTTTCTATATCATAGATTGTTTTTTGATTTAGAAGTTTTATTTTTGTTTGCTCAAGATTTACTTCATCCAAATGATTATCAAGTTGGATAATTTTTGTACCATTGATATATGTTTTTTCTAAAGATTTATCGACAAAGAGAACTTCTCCTGCAACTGCCGACTTGATGGTAAATATTTTGATCGGATTTATCATGCTATAAAATTCTTGCCCAAAAGCTAAGTTTGAAAAAAGTAAAAAAGATAAAAGATTTTTCATTTGATTATGTTCCTATTGTAAAATTTTCGTATTTTAGCTAAATAATCACAAATTAACTAAAAATAAAAGAAGTCAAAAAGTAATTTTTATGATTATTGAATTTAAATTTTATTTCATATTTGAAGCTAAGCTAAAAGCACTAGCCCATGCCCAATGTAGATTATATCCTCCACAAGCACCATCAACATCAAGAACTTCTCCACAAAAATAGAGCCCTTTTTGTTTTTTTGATTCCATAGTTTTATTGTCAACTTCATCTACATTCACACCTCCAGCAACCACTTCAGCACTATCAAATCCTTTTGAGCCATCAATTGGTATTTTTATAGATTTTAAAGTGTAGGTTAAGGCTTGTAAATCTTTTTTATCTAAATTATCAATAAAATATTTTTTAGAATCAATCTTAGCTTTTTTATAGATAAATGGGATAAGTTTACCGTTGATTAGACTTAGAAGCAATGAATTTTTATCTTTACCACTAAGAATTTTTTTCTTTTTTTCCAAAAGAGCGAGAAGTTTGTTTTTATCCAAAGTTGGAAAAATATCTACAACAATATCAACTTTTTGAAAATTTAAAATTGCCATATTAGCTTCACGACTAAGATCCAAAATAGTATTTCCAGAAACTCCATAGTTGGTAAAAAGCAAATCTCCAAAAAGAGTTTTTTGTGGTTTATTGTCCACAAGGAGTGTCACATTTGCTTCGCTTTTCACACCACTTAAAGTGTGGATCTCTTTATCATTTGAAGTTAATTGTACAAGTGAAGGGGATGGCTTAATGATATTGTGTCCAAATTTTTCAGCTAATTCATATCCACTACTACATCCTCCGAGTTTCTCCATAGCGATACTTCCAGTTGCTAGGATAACTTTATCAAATTTGTAAGTTTTGTCTCCACTTATAATGTGGGCTTTTTCTTTGAAATCTATATTTTCAACTTTACTATCAAAAGAGAACTTTGCACCCAAAAATAAGGCTTCATTGTACAAAACATCCACAACACTTGATGCTTGAAGTGATGCTGGATAAGTTTTGCCATTTTCATTTGTGACGAGATTTAGCCCAATCTCTTCACATAATGTAAGAAATTCTTTGTACCCAAAATTTTCAATAGAATATTTGATAAAACTTGGATTTGATGAAAAAAAATAATTTAACGATAAGTTTTTATTTGTGATATTACACTTTCCATTACCAGTCGCAAGGAGTTTTTTCCCAGCTTTTGGATTTTTTTCAAAAAGGGTGACATGAAATCCTTTTTTTGCCAATATGATTGAAACAAAAAGAGCAGAAGCTCCAGCCCCAATAATAGCAATGTTCTGTGGTGTATTATTTGTTTGCATTGATAAATTGAGTTCCCTTAAAACCAATAAGTTTAACAGGATAATTTATCTGATTATCTTGAATTTCTATATTTCCAAAAAGTTTTTTCTCATTCGTCATAAAATATTCCAAACCTAAAACAATCGAATAATTGACCCAACTAAAGATAACATCTTCTCCGAAAAATGAGATTAACTCTCCAAAATCTTGTGAAAGTGGTTCTATAGAATTAGTTACAAACAGTTTCTCCCTATCTTCTTGTTGAGTAAGATTAAAAATAAGGGGAGAATAATTTAATTGTGTTGCAAATATCTCTTTTGGCTGAAGATCATTAATTCTTAAAAGCGCTAAAATTATGGCACTTTTTACTATTGAAGTATTTAAAATAATAGTGGAATTTTTAATTTTATGGGCATTTTGAAAGAGTGGAGTGTAGTTTGAATTTTTATCCATAAGTTGAATATGTTGGATGTTGGGAAGATGAAGCTTCGCAAGTTCATCGTGTAAACTTTTACTAATTGTAGTTTCATCATAGATTTCTATAATATTTGAAGATGCTTTTGAAGCTATATATTTAAATTGTTTTCCATAATTCATTCCACCAAAAATAAAGTTTTGTTTTGGATTTGAAATAGTTGATTTGTTGACAAGGGGCATGAAAATTTCAAAGTTTTCTATAAATTGATAGCTAGTAATACCCCACATGCTATTACTAGTAAGTAATAAGATAACTTTTTTTATCTTTTTTTCTTTGAAATTGTCGAGTGCTTTATGGATATTTTCTTTCGTTTCCATTCCTATATCAAGGGTTTGCAAATTGAATTTTTCATTTTTATTGACAAGATATGTCATAGCGACATTCGAACCTTCTGTTGCATATTTCCCAATTGTATGAGAAGCAAATATCAATCCAATTGATTCATTAAATGAATGTTTCTTATTTTTTTGATCAAGAGGAAGATTTGAAGTTTGAATAGTGATTTTTTTTGTTTCTTCAATTATTATTGGAGAAAGTTTTGTATTTGTTGGCTGTTGAATAATAGTTTTAGGTAGAGGCTCTTCTTTTTTAATAATTTTTACATTTTTCTCTTCGATTGGAATTTGTTTTGAAACTGCATCATCAAAAATTATTTTTGGTTCTTTCGTTTGACTTATAGTTACAGATGCACCTAGTAAATTGAATTGAACAAAAAATAATAAAATTATTTTTGAAAGGGTATTTAAAATTTTCATGATTCCTCTAGTAGTAATTTTATTTTTTTTAAATCTTCAAAAACATCTTTTTTCAAAGATGGATTTCTAAGGAGAAAATTTGGATGATATATCGAGAAAACATTTTTGTTTTGGTATTTCAAAATCCTCCCTTTTGTAAATGTGTCTTGAACATTGTTATCAAAGAAAAGATTAAAACTCTCACCAAGAAATACAATAATTTTTGCATTAGATTTTTTGAGTTGATTTTCTAAAAAACCTTTGCATGTTTTTGTGTATTCTTTAAGATTTGAATTATTTTCATTGATATCACATTTAATAATACTTGTAAGATAGATTGAATTAAGTGATAGCCCTAGAACATGAGTTATCATCTTTTCAAACATCTCTTTTTCCAATTTTTCAAATGTAGGGACAATGGTAATAAAAAGAATTTCAGCATCAATATCCCCAGCGCCATAGATTTTTGTTTTTGAATATTTTGCTCCATCACATAATGAACAATGTTCTAAAGTTTCTTGTGACATATAAAAATCTTCATTTTCGTTGTTCTTTAGGCTGATAGGGTCAATGTAATCGTATCCAAAACTTTTTTGTAAATAAAGATTTCGAAGGATTTCTTGTTTTGTTTCGTAGGTCATTTATCTCTCCAATATTAAAAAATTATACAAAAATTATGCTTTTTATTTTTCAGTAACTAGAGATAAATTTGAAAGGTTATTGAATTGTAATATATCAAGAAGTTCGACAACTTTTTTATATGGGACAGATTTATCAATTTTTACTATTATTGAATTATTTTTATCTGTTATGATTTCGAGTTTTTGTTGAAGTTTTGTAAAATCTATTTTTTCACCATTAAAAGCTAAATCTTTTTCATTCAACTCAATTGTAACCATTTTTTTCTCTATCATTTTTGCTGCATTTACCCCTTGCGGTAGTGTGAGATTAAGGGCATAATTTTCTTTTTTAAATGATGAGCTTACTATAAAAAATATAATCAATATAAATACTACATCAATAAGTGGAGTAAGATCAAGTGTAAGGGGTTCTCTTCTTTTCATAGTTTGCTTAATACTTCACTTTTTAAAGTTATCTCCATATTATCTAAAGTACCTATAAAATAGTTATAAAAAATATAGTGTGGAATTGAAACAATAAGTCCTACAATAGTTGTAATAAGTGCCAAAGAGATACCACCAGAAAAATTCATAGGATCATCAAGCCCCACTTTGCTTATCATATCAAATGAGCTAAATATTCCTAAAACAGTCCCCAAGAGTCCTAAAAGTGGTGCTATAGTTGCTATGATTTTAATAGTGCTAAGTCCAAACTCTAATTTTTTTATCTCTTGTTGGATTATCATCTCAAGAAGATCTTCGTGATTATTTTGTATTTTTGTAAAGATTATATTGATAGTGGTTTGGATATTTTTTTTAAAATTATAAAGATTAAAAAGTTCCATAAAAATAATTGTAAAACCAATGACATTTAATACGACAAGTATATAGGCTATCATTCCACCTTTGTCTAAAAATTGTAATATATCCATAAAATTCCTTTGTTAAATTTCTATTTGCTATTATTAAATAAGCTCGTATTTTACATAAATTCTAATAATTGTTGGCTTGTCAGGTCGAGGATAGTCTCTATATGCTTCTTTGATGGTTTCTATAGAATTATCATCTAAAATATAATACTTTGAGCTTTTAATTATTTTTGGTTCACTAATTTTACCATTTGGATAGAGTGTAAATTCAACTACATTTATCCCGCTTTGTTTTGCTTGAATACTTAAGTATGGATAGATAAGAAATCTTTGAGTGATTCTTCCTATATCTTTAATATTTTTAATAAGATAAATTTTTGTTTCTGCTGGAAAAGTATCAAAATCATCTTTGTATAATTCAAGATAGCTATTAGTAATATGGTCTATTTTTTGTTGTGGATTGTTTGTAGTTTGAGGTTTTTGTTCCTCCTTTTTAGGTTCTGCTATTGGAACTTGCTCCATTTTTTCTACTGGTTTGGATTCTATTTTTTTTATCTCTTTTGGTAAAACGAGGATTGGGAGATCTAATTGTTTTATCTCTTTTGGTAATTCTATAATTTTTGGTAAAGTTTGTTTTTGTTCTTGAGATATTTTTTCTGTTGGTTTTGATTCTTGTTTTTTCTTTGGCGATTGTATCTCTGACTGAGGAGTTAGTTTTACAAATCTAATATGTGTTTTTGATGGTTTTTGTTTTTCTGTCGTGGAATCAATTTTATTTTTATATTGAAGATACGAAAGGATTCCAAAGTGGAGTACTATGGATATAGATAATGCTATTAATATCCTCACAATCGTATTTTAACTCTGAAGAAACTATATAGCTTCTTCGTTTTCCTCACCCGTTCTAATTCTAATAACTTTTTCAACTGAAGATACAAATATTTTTCCATCTCCTATTTTTCCTGTTCTTGCTGTTTTGACGATAAGTTCAGTTATTGTATCTACATCTTTATCCTCAACAATAATATCAAGTTTGATTTTTGGCAAAAAGTCTACAACATATTCAGCACCTCTGTAAAGTTCGCTGTGTCCTTGTTGTCTCCCATAGCCTTTTACATCGCTTACTGTCATTCCAGTAATACCAGCTTCAGTTAAAGCATCTTTTACATCTTCAAGTTTAAACGGTTTAATTATTGCTTCGATTCTTTTCATGTGTAATCCTTTTTAAATTATATTCTAGAATGCTCGTTTGAACTCTGGATAAGCTTCAACACCACACTCATTAACATCAAGACCCTCCATCTCTTCATCATTTTTAGCTCTTAAAGGGATGATTTTATTAAGTACAAATAATACAACATAACTACTTACAAAAGCAAAAATACCTATCACAATAACACCTTTTAATTGCTCTGTGAAAAGTTTTTCTGTAAATATTCCAACAGCTAAAGTCCCCCATATCCCATTTACAAGATGTACGGATAAAGCTCCCACGGGATCATCAAGTTTAAATTTATCAAAAAATGGAACAGCAAATACAACTAAAGTTCCACCGATTGCCCCAATAATAAATGGTTGATAGATATTGTAAAGGTCTGGCGCTGCCGTTATTGCAACAAGACCCCCTAAAGCACCATTTAAAATCATTGTGATATCAAGTTTTTGATACTTTAAAAGCATGATTCCACCGGCTACTATAGCTCCTGCTAAACCTGATGAGTTTGTATTTAAAATAGTTAAAGCAACTGCATCAGCACTTTCTTTTGAAGTAATACTTCCTACGCTTCCACCATTAAATCCAAACCAACCAATCCAAAGTAAAAATGCTCCTAAAGCTACAAGTGGAATATTTGAAGCTGGGATAACTCTCACGCTTCCATCTTTCGTGTACCTTCCTTTTCTAGCACCAATTACTAAAATAGCAGCCAATAATGCCCATCCACCAGCTGAATGGATAACCGTACTTCCAGCCAAATCATACATTTTAAGATCCAAAATAGTACCTTTTAGCATATCAGCACCCCAAGTCCAGTTGACAATCAGAGGATAAATAATACTAGCCATAATGATAGTAAAAAAGGTTAGTGGAATTATTTTTGCTCTTTCACTTACTCCGCCGCTCATGATATTTACAACTTTTCCAACAAATGCCATTTGAAAAAGTAGGGCAGCCCATTTGCTCATATTTGAATTGCTTAACTCGCCAAAAGCTATATCATAACCGATAAGCAAAAATCCCATCGATGCAAAAGCATAAATCATTGTATTTATAGTTAAAACTGCTGTTACATTTTTTGTTCTTACAATTCCAGCTTCAAGCATAGCAAAACCTGGAACCATAAAAATAATTAACACAAATGAAAAAAGAACATAAAGTGTATTGACTACATAAGCTGTGGTTGCATCCATTCTAAACTCTCCTTAATTTTAGTAGTATTTTTTTAGCTTTCATCAAAAAATTTTGACGGGATAAAAATTAATTTTTATTATAATATTTTTTTAAAGAAGAATCTATATGTTTATTGTTTAAATTCTATACAATTAGTGGTAAATCGAGCTTGATTGAACTTTTATCGTTAGTCACAACGAATAAATCATTTTTACCAACTTCAACTTTTAGTGGGTAAAATTCGATTTTATCTTTAGAAGTAAACTCAATTGAAATAATTTTGTATTTCTTTTTGTTTATAACTTCATACTCACCCGTTTTCAAATAAACTTTTAAAGTAATGTTTTTTTGATCTTTAATTTGCTCAAAGATATTATTTAAAGAAAGTAAAAATTCATTTACATTTAGTTTTAAAAGTGGTATAGAAACATCGTAAATCTCTTCAATCAAAATATTAGAACCAAGCAATGTTGTACTTTTTGACAACTCAATTAATGTAAAAAGATTTGTTTCTTTCAGATTTGCATCGATTTTTAGCGTTTTGGTTCTTACTACTTCTTTGTAAAGTCTCAACATGATCTCATCATCGCTTACATAACCAACTAATATTGCATAAAAAGTTTGCTTATCGTACGATAGACTTATAAATTCTCTATGAAAACCAAAAGTTTGGCTTGCATAAGATACTGCAAGGTTAAAAAGCTCTTTTGGAGATACGAAATTTAATAAAAATTCAGTTTCTTTGTTGAAGCTCTTTATCTTTCCATCTCCATCAAACAACATAAATGGATTTAAATCATGCTCTAGTAATTCTTCATAAATAGTCATCGTTAAAGTTCCCCAAAGTAATGGTGTATTTTTTTTCTCAGTGTGATTCTATTGATTTCTAATTTGTCTGCCATTTGAAGTTGTGATTTGTAGATCTTTTTTGCTGCTTTTAAAAGAGGAATTTCGAAAATCTTTATTAAATCTCTATATGTTGCTCCATTTTCTAAATTCTTAGTAATATAATTTTCCATAGCTTGCAACATCTCCTTTGTGTTTATTGATTGAAGGAGGATTGATTTATAGATAGATTGTTTCAAAGTTATCCCATTTTCACTCAAGTCTATCTCTATATTTTTTACTGGAATGCCTGTATTATAGATACCAGTCGCCTCTTTTTTATAGATTTCAATTATCTCTTCAAGATCCTCTGGTCTCTCTTTTAAAGGTGGAATTTCTATCTTTATGGCAAAATATTGGTTAAATCTATCATTTTTATCAAGGTTTATTCCCACTAATTTGATATCTTTCAAATATGAAAAAAAATCTTTTACATTGATTACAGATTCAACATTTATGATGATAATCTCAGTATGTATTTCAAGGTCTATTTGTTTTGTAATAATTAGTTTTTCAAGCTCTTTGCCGTTTATAATGAGGGCATTCGGTAAAATCTCTTGTGCTAAAAGTTTTTTTCCAACACCTACTTGACCATAAATTAAAGTATTAATTTGTAAATCTGCTGCAAGTTTTGCTGATTTTAAAATTTGTTGAGATATTTGAGATGAAGCTATAAAATTTTTCATTTACTTTTCTTTCCATAAAATGATCTTGTTTTCTAATTGAATATGTCAAAATTGTAGCTATTTTCTTTAAAATAATTCTTGAATTTTTCTTTAGGAAGTATAAAATTTAAATATTTGACAAAAAAATTAGAACAATAATAAAAATTAAGGCTAAATAAGATAAAATGACCGACTAAATTATATACAAGGGTAGGCAGGTTGATGAAAAAATTTCAAGAATTTGAATTAGCTGAAGATGAAAACTTCGCAGAATTATTTGAGGAGAGTGAAAAACATACAGAAACAAACACAGTTGTTGATGGGGTTATCGTTGAGATGAACGATGAAAGTTTATTGGTTGATGTTGGTCAAAAAAGTGAAGGTAAATTATATATATCTGAAATCACTGTAAATGGTGTTGTTGCTTATAATGTTGGTGATACAATCAAAGTTATGATCACAAGTTCAAAAGGGGAAAGACCTTCTATTTCTCATAAAAAAGTATTACAAAGATTAAAATTTGATCAATTTTTCGAAAAATTCGGTGAAGATCCAGAAAATGTTATCGTAGAAGGTGTGATCACTTCAATCAAACCAAGAGCTGGTTTTATTGTTGAAAGTGCAGATGGAATGGAATTCTTCATGCCTATGGCGCAAGGTTATATTAAAGCAGTTGGTGCAATTGGTAAAAAAATCAAAGCAGTTGTTATTAAAGCTAAAAAAGATTCAAACAGTATCGTTATCTCAAGAAAAAAACTTATTGAAGATTTCCAAAGAAGTAAAGAAGAGCAAATAGCTAAACTTATGGGAACAACTGAAGTTAAAGAGGGAGTGGTTAAAAAAATCACTAGTTATGGTATGTTTGTGGATATGGGTGGAATTGACGGACTTGTTAATTACAACGAAATCTCTTACAAAGGACCAGTAAACCCTTCATCATATTATAAAGAAGGTGACAAAGTTGAAGTTATCGTAAAGGCTTATGATAAAGAAAAAGGTCATCTTTCATTATCTATCAAAGATGCTATGCCAAACCCTTGGGAAGAGATTAGAGAGCAATTAGAAGTTGGGGATACTATCACTGTAACTGTTTCGAATTTTGAAACATATGGAGCATTCGTAGATCTTGGAAATGATATCGAAGGATTATTACATATCTCTGAAATTTCATGGAATAAAAATGTAAAAAATCCAAAAGATTATTTGAATATTGGTGACGAAATCAATGTTGAGGTTATTGATCTTGATTGTGATAAAAGAAAATTAAGAGTAAGTCTTAAATCTTTACAACCAAAACCATTTAAAAAATTCCTTGAAGAGCATAAAGTCGGTGATGTTTTAAAAGGTTCGGTAGTAACAACAACTGAATTTGGAGCATTTGTTTCTCTTGGTGCTGTAGATGGATTATTACATAATGAAGAAGCTAGCTGGGAACAAAATGTAAAATGTAAAGACCTTTTCAAAAAAGGTGAAGAGATTGAAGTAAAAATCATCAAAATTGATAAAGAAAAAGAAAATATCTCTTTAAGTATCAAAGCACTTGCAGAATCACCAGCAGATAAATTTGCATCAAAATATGCAAATGGTGATATCATTACATCAACAGTAAAAGATATTAAAGATTTTGGTGTATTTGTTAAGTTAGAAAATAATCTTGACGGACTAATTAGAACTGAAGATTTATTAGCAGTTAGTGAAGAAAATCCAGCACTTGCGATTGGTGATGAAGTTGAAGCAGTTGTTGTAAATATTGATAAACAAAATAACAGAGTAAGACTTTCTGTAAAAAGATTAGAATCTCAAAAAAATAGAGAAGTTTTAAAATCAATTAGTGATGATAGTGCTATGACTTTAGGTGATGCATTGGCTGGACAATTAAGAAAATAATCGTATAAATTGGAGAAATTATGAGTAGCAAACCTACAATAGTAGTATGTGATCATATCCACGAAAGTGGATTAGAGATACTTAAAGAAACTAACGATATAAATTATGTTTTTGCAGCAGATATAGATAAAGTTGCTTTACTTGATGTGATTAAAGATGCTCAAGTTGCAATCACAAGAAGTTCAACAGATATTGATGATGCTTTTTTAAATGCTGCTGTTAATCTTAAAGCAATTGTAAGAGCTGGAGTAGGTGTTGATAATGTAGATATAAATGGATGTAGTCAAAGAGGGATAATCGCTATGAATGTTCCTACGGCGAATACGATTGCAGCAACAGAGCTTACAATGACTCATATCTTATCATGCTTAAGAAAAATGCCATATGCTCATGCTCAACTTAAAGAGCAAAGACTTTGGAAAAGAGAAGATTGGTATGGACAAGAACTTTATGGGAAAAGAGTTGGTATTATTGGTTTTGGAAATATTGGACATAGAGTAGCATTAAGATGTAAATCTTTTGAGTGTGAAGTTGTAACTTATGATCCTTATATTACTCCAAAGAAAGCACTTGATTTAGGGATAGAGTACACAACAAACTTTGATGATATTTTAGCTTGTGATATTATTACTATACATACTCCAAAAAATTCTGAAACTATCAATATGATAACTCAAAAAGAGATTGATAAGATGAAGGATGGTGTTATTTTAATCAACTGCGCAAGAGGTGGTTTATATAATGAAGATGATCTTTATAATAATCTTGCATCTGGGAAAATCGCAATGGCTGGAATTGATGTATTTAATAAAGAACCAGCTGTAAATAATAAACTTTTAGATTTAAACAATATTACAGTTACGGCTCATCTTGGTGCAAATACAGTTGAGTCTCAATATAAAATAGCAACACAAGCCGCTGAAAATGCGATTGAAGCGGCGAGAGGTATTGGATATCCGCATGCTCTTAATCTTCCAATTGATGAGACAAAAATTCCATCTTTTGTGAAACCATATTTAGAGCTCACTCAAAAAATGGCATTTACAATAGCTCAAATGGATAAAACTGCAATCGTAGCTATTAAAGTAGAAGCAGAGGGGGCTATTGCTGATTATTTAGAAAGTCTTATCACTTTCGCAGCTGTTGGAGCTTTAACACCTTCAATAGGGACAGAAAAAATAAATTATGTAAATGCGACTTTTGTGGCAAATGAAAAAAATATTAAACTAGAAACAGTTGAAAATCCAAATAATAGTGTTTATAAAAATAAAGTAACAATAAAAGTTGAAACTTCAAATGGAATCAATAAAATTAGTGGAACAATATTTGATGAGGATGTTCAAAGGATAGTAGATATTAATGATTATATTGTTGATGTTATTCCTGATGGAAAAATGATTTTATTTAAAAACTCTGATATTCCTGGTGTAATTGGGGATGTTGGAAAAATTTTAGGTGATAATAATATTAATATTGCAGACTTTAGACTTGGAAGAAACAAAAAAGGTGCTTTGGCTGTAATTATTGTTGATGACAATATAAATGAAACAATTTTAGAGCAATTAAGAAATTTAAAAGCAGCAAAAGCTGTATATTTTGTAAATATTTAATAAAGAGGAGTTCTGTATGGCAATAGGTATGAGCGAATTAAAAAAAGGTTTAAAAATTGAAGTAGATGGGATTCCATATAGAATTACAGAATACCAACATGTTAAACCAGGTAAAGGTGCTGCATTTGTAAGATGTAAAATTAAAAATTTTATCAATGGAAAAACAATTGAAAAAACTTTCCATGCTGGTGATAAATGTGAAGTGCCAGATCTTCAACCAAAAACAATGCAATTTTTGTATGATGATGGTGAAATGCTACAATTTATGGATAATGAAACTTATGAGCAAGTTGCGCTTACTTATGATCAAGTTGGTGAAACTGCAAAATGGATTTTAGATGGTATGAATGTAGATATGATGTTCTTTAAAGGTGAGGCTATCACTGTTGAAGCACCAATGTTTGTAGAGCTTAAAATTGTAGAAACTCCACCAAATTTTAAAGGTGATTCACAAGGTGGTAAAAAACCTGCAACTCTTGAAAGTGGTGCTGTAGTTCAAATTCCTTTCCATATAGTAGAAGGTGATATCATAAAATGTGATACACGAACTGGTGAGTATTTAGAAAAAATTAAATAAGTTTTTCTTTTCTTTAAAAGCCAAGCTTTACTAAGCTTGGCTTTTTTTATTTATATAGTAATAAAATCAGGATTCATCCTTTTTTTAGTAAAACTTTCCTCTTAAACTTCCTATTTTAAAGTAAAAACTATTGACATCAAACATAGATTTATATATAATCTTAGCACTCAATTTAAATGAGTGCTAATTAAATATAAAAAGAATTACTAAAAAAAGGGGTCAAAATGAATTTTAAACCATTTGGAAATAGGATACTAGCTAAAATTCCTGAAGAGAAAACACAAACACAAAGTGGTATTTTTTTACCAGATACTGCTTCAAAAGAAAAACCAACTCAAGCGGAAGTGATAGCTATAAGCGCAACGACTGAAAATATTAGTATAGGAGATACTGTTGTATATGCTAAATATGCAGGTACAGCTTTAACGCTTGATGATGTTGATTATTTGGTACTTGATACTGAAAACGATATTTTAGGTGTTATTTCAAAATAATTTAGAATAAAAAATATTAAAGGATATATGATGGCAAAAGAGATTTATTTTGGTGATGATGCAAGAAATAAACTGTATAGAGGGGTTAAAAAACTCGCAGATGCAGTACAAGTGACAATGGGGCCTCGTGGAAGAAATGTACTTTTACAAAAATCTTACGGATCACCACATATTACAAAAGATGGTGTGACTGTAGCAAGAGAGATTGAACTTCCAGATGTGATTGAAAATATGGGAGCCCAGCTTGTAAAAGAAGTTGCGAGTAAAACAAACGATGAAGCTGGAGATGGAACTACAACGGCTACAGTTTTAGCTCATAGTATTTTTAAAGAGGGTTTACGAAATGTTACTGCTGGAGCAAATCCTGTACAGCTTAAAAGAGGTATGGATAAAGCAAGTGAACAAATTTTAATAGAACTTAAAAAACTTTCAAAAGTGGTAGATACAAAAGAACAAATTGCTCAAGTTGCTACAATTTCAGCAAATAGTGATACGGCTATAGGTAATATGATAGCTGAAGCTATGGAGAAAGTGGGTAAAGATGGTGTTATCACTGTTGAAGAGGCTAAGGGGATTAATGATGAGCTTGATGTTGTTGAAGGGATGCAATTTGACAGAGGGTATTTATCTCCATATTTTGTAACAAATCCTGAAAAAATGCTTGTTCAATATGAAAATCCATTTATTTTATTGGCTGAGAAAAAGATTGGAAGCTTAAAAGAGTTACTCCCTATTTTAGAGCAAGTAAATCAAACACAAAGACCACTTTTAATTATTGCTGAAGATATTGAAGGGGAAGCACTTTCAACTTTAGTAGTTAATAGAATTAGAGGAAGTTTAAATGTGGTTGCAGTAAAAGCTCCAGGTTTTGGTGATAGAAGAAAAGCGATGCTTCAAGACATTGCTATACTCACAAATGGAAAAGTTGTTTCTGAAGAACTTGGAATGAAACTAGAAAATTGTGGTATGGAAGTACTTGGAATGGCTTCTAAAATAGTTATCGATAAAGACAACACAACTATCGTAAATGGTGCTGGTACGAAAGAAGATGTTCAAGCTAGAATTGGTCAAATTAGATCTGAAATTGGAAATACTTCAAGTGATTATGATAAAGAAAAACTTCAAGAAAGACTTGCAAAATTAAGTGGTGGAGTTGCTGTTATTAAAGTTGGAGCACCAACTGAAACAGAGATGAAAGAGAAGAAAGATAGAGTTGATGATGCTTTAAGTGCAACAAGAGCTGCTGTTGAAGAAGGTATTGTTATTGGTGGTGGAGCTGCACTGATTAAAGCTGCTTCTAAAGTATCTTTAAAACTTGAAGGTGATGAGCAAATTGGTGCTGATATTATCATTAGAGCTGTATCTGCTCCTTTAAAACAAATTGCATTAAATGCTGGATATGATGCTGGTGTTGTTGCAAATGAAGTTTCAAAATCAATAAATCCAAATGTAGGATTTAACGCGGCTACTGGAGAATATGTAGATATGTTTGAAGCTGGTATTGTAGATCCTACGAAGGTAGAAAGAGTTGCAATGCAAAATGCTGTATCTGTTGCATCACTACTTCTTACAACTGAAGCAACTGTTTCAGATTTAAAAGCTGATCAAGCATCAGTTAGCCATGCACCTGATATGGGTGGGATGGGTGGATTAGGAATGTAAAACATGAGCTTCTAAAGTTCATCGTTGATAATTCATCTATAAAAAAGGCAGGTCTATTTGACTTGCCTTTTTTTATTTTAAAATAATATTCAAAGAGGTTTATTTATGGAGAAATCAAATATATTTCAGGAAATCCCAGAAATTCTTACCGAAGAGATTTTTGAGGATATTATCAAAGCAGATAAGTTTAAAATTGAAAGAATAATCTCTTTTGGACATAGTTCCCCTCAAGTAGGGTGGTATCAATCAGAATTAAGTGAATGGGTAATGGTGCTTGAGGGAGAAGCAATTTTAACATTTGAAACTAGTGAAGAGAAAAAACTTCAAAAAGGGGATTATATCAATATTTTACCATTTGTAAAACATAAAGTTTCATGGACACTTCCAAATAGTAAAACAATTTGGTTAGCAATACACTATTTATAGTTCCAATGCTGAAAAGAAATGGACAATGCCTATCTCAAATTTTAGTCTTACAATCTCTAAGCTCAATATTAATTTTAAGAAGAGATTTACAAATGCTTTAAATTTGAGATAAAATTTTAGAACTTATTCGATGCCTGACATAGAATTTATTACATTCTCATT
>DYPS01000058.1:0-11175 GCA_020719775.1 Desulfosporosinus sp.
TAAGCCAACCCTACAGCATCTCTTATAACTCTCATCTTTTCACTAGCGATTCTTCTTGCTTTTTTTGCTCCATCACTTAAAATATCTTTCACCATCGTTGGATGATTTAAAAGCTCATTTCGTTTCTCTTCATATGGTGCAAAGTAGCTATTGATTTTTTCTAAAAGAGTTAATTTAAAATGTCCATATCCTTCCCCTGGTGTTGCATATCTTTTTTGCAAATCAAGAAGTTCATCATTTGACATAAAAAGTTTAGAAACCGCATAAATATTGCAGTTTTCCCACTCTTTTGGCTCATTGAGATCTGTACTATCGGTAACTATCCCCATCACTTGTTTTTTGATAACTTTTGGAGTACCAAACATATCAATAGTATTTCCATAACTTTTTGACATCTTCGCCCCATCAGTTCCAGGGACTGTAGCCACCTCATTGTCCACTTTTGCTTCAGGGATAACTAAAATCTCCCCATAATGATTATTGAAACTTTGAGCGATATCCCTTGTCATCTCAACATGTTGGATTTGGTCTTTTCCAACTGGGACGATATTGCTATCAAAAAGTAAAATATCCGCAGCCATAAGGACAGGATAAGAGAAGAGCCCATGATTTGTAGGTAACCCTCGTGCTGTTTTATCTTTATAGCTATGAGCCCTTTCAAGTAGTCCCATTGGTGTATGATTTGAAAGTATCCAGTAGAGTTCAAGCACTTCAGGAACATCACTTTGCACCCAAAAAGTGGATTTTTGAGGATCCATCCCAAGAGCTAGAAAATTAACCGCTGCTTCAAAAGTGTTTCTTTTTAAAAATTCGCTATCTTTTACCGAAGTTAAGGCATGGTATGAAGCTATAAAGGCAAACAATTCCCCACTATCTTGACTCTCAATCATCTTTTTTATCATCCCAAAATAGTTTCCGATATGGATTGTTCCACTTGGTTGTATTCCACTTAGTATTCTCATTGTCTTTATGCTCCTCTTTTCAAAGTCGTTATTGTAATATATTTATCATTCAAAAGATAGTTTTTTCGTAATAAAATGAGGAACTTATAGGTAAATAAGTTTATAATAAAATGAGAAAATAGTTCAAGAAAGAATGTAAAAATACTAGCAGACTAAATAAATTTGAGGATTGCTAGTAAAATCATACAAAAGGAAGAGCAATGGTTGATCTATCTAAAATGAGAGAAGAATATACAACTAAAGGGCTTCACAAGAAGGATATGCTTTCTAATCCTTTTGCTCAATTTGAACTATGGTTCAATCAAGCGGTTGATGCAAAGCTCATTGAACCAAATGCATTTACTTTGGCTACGGTTGGAATTGATTTAAAACCATCCCAAAGAATAGTATTACTTAAAAGATATGATGAAAATGGTTTTGTATTTTTTTCAAACTATAAAAGTAAAAAATCACGACAAATTGAAGAAAATAATTTTGTTGCTGCCCATTTCGCTTGGCTTGGACTTGAAAGGCAACTTCGAATTGAAGGATCAATTGAGGAGATTAGCAAAACAGAATCACTTAAATATTTTTTAAGTAGACCACGAGGAAGTCAGATAGGTGCTTGGGTATCACATCAAAGTGAAGTTATCACTTCTAGAAGCATATTGGAACAAAAATTTGATCAAATAAGAAAAAAATTTGCAAAAGGAGAAATACCATTTCCTGACAAATGGGGTGGATATATCATTAGGCCCACATTATTTGAATTTTGGCAAGGGGGGAAAGATAGATTGCATGATAGGTTTGAATATACTTTAGAAAATAATGGTAATTGGAATATTAATCGCCTAGAACCGTAAAATCTCAAAATTTAGATTATAATTTTGTATTCCCCTTCTTTTAGGTCTTCAACACTGAAATTATTAAAACTTATTCGATGTAAAGCAATTACACGATTGGATACAGCTCCAAACATTCTTTTTACTTGATGATATTTTCCTTCAACTATTTCCAAAAGAACTGTAGTTTCATCTATGATTGTTAACTTGGCTGGAAGAAGTGGTTTCTCTTCGCCATTTAAAATAAGGTTACCACTAGCAAATATTTCAATTTCATCTCCCTTTAAAGGATGGGCTAAAGTTACTTTATAAATTTTTGATATATTTGATTTTGGACTTGTAAGCTTATGATTTAAAGCTCCATTGTCTGTAATTAAAATCGCACCTGTTGTATCTCTATCAAGTCTTCCAATGGTTGAAAATATTGGATTTCTATTTTGCCAACGAGTTGGAAGAAGTGAATAAATAAGTTTTCCACTATCATCATGTGAACAAACAACCCCACTTGGTTTATGAATAAGAATCGTAAGTGTTTCATCATCAAGTGGCTGATTATCTATAGTAAGTTCATCATGCTTTGCTTTTATTGAAGGATTATAAACTCTTTCTGAACCAATCTTAATTTCATGGATTTTCATAAATTTTCTAGCATCACCTCTGGTACAATAACCAAGCTTGGAAAGATGTGCATCGATTCTTTTATGTGACATAAGTAACCCTTTTATTATTTTTTATACTTTAAATTAATTTTTTTGTTTATTTATCTAAAAGTTAATCTACAATGAAAATATCTTTTATCTCTAGTAGTTTAAAATGTAATAGTGCATATTATACAATGTTATATATAATACAAAGGAAGCAAGTGTTTTTGTTTTTTATTTTAATATTCTTTACGAAAACTTTAACTATAAACTTGGAATTCTATTAAAATATTATTTAATCTATTTATAATAGAATCAGAAAATTTTTTATATAGGAAACAATAATGGATAATATTTTCAATCCGCTTAAATCAAGATTTAACAATCCAGCATTTAAAAATATGTGTGAATACAATGAACTTATGGATGAGTTCAAAACAGATTATGAAGGGACTTGGGCAAAATTCGCGAATGAAAAAATAGATTGGTTTAAACCTTATGATACTATTCTAGACGAAACTAATGCACCATTTTATAAATGGTTTGTTGGTGGTAAAATGAATGTTGCTCATCAATGTGTTGATAGGCATCTTGCTACTAAAAAAAATAAAGCAGCGATTATTTTTGAAGGGGATAATGGAGATCAAAGAATTATCACCTATAGAGAACTGGCTTATGAAGTAAACAAAACTGCAAATATGTTTAAAAATCAATTTGATATCAAAAAAGGCGATAGAGTTGTTGTTTATATGCCAATGATTCCAGAAGCTGCAATTACAATGTTAGCATGTGCTAAATTAGGCGCTATTCACTCTATTGTATTTGGCGGATTTTCTGCTGAAGCCCTAAAGGATAGAATTATTGATGCAGAAGCTAAGCTTGTTGTAACTTCAGATGGAGCATTTAGAAAAGGTAGCCCTTATATGCTTAAACCAGTTGTTGACCAAGCATTAGAAAGTGGTTGTGAATGTGTTAAAAAAGTTTGTGTTGTTGAAAGAAATCATGAAGATATCACTTGGGTATCAGGTAGAGATTATAGTTACAATGAACTTATAAAATTTGAATCAAGTAAATGTGAGCCTGAAATGATGGATAGCGAAGATCCATTATTCTTACTTTATACAAGTGGAAGTACGGGTAAACCAAAAGGTGTTCAACACTCAAGTGCAGGATATATACTTTGGGCTCAAATGACAATGGAATGGGTTTTTGACATAAAAGATAACGATACATATTGGTGTACAGCTGATGTTGGTTGGATTACAGGACATACTTATATTGTGTATGGACCACTAGCAGCTGGTGCAACAACAGTGATGTTTGAAGGTGTTCCAACTTTCCCAGACGCTGGAAGATGTTGGAAAATGGTTGAAGAGTATAAAATTAATCAATTCTATACAGCTCCAACCGCAATCAGAATGCTTCATAAAATGGGAGCAGATGAGCCAAGCAAATATGATTTATCAAGTTTAAGAATTTTAGGAACAGTTGGTGAGCCTATAGATCCTCCAGCATGGAAATGGTACTATGAAGAAGTTGGTGGAAGCAGATGTTCAATTGTTGATACTTATTGGCAAACTGAAACAGGTGGACATATGATATCTCCACTTCCTGCAGCTACTCCAATTAAACCAGCTTGTGCAACATTTGCACTTCCAGGTATCATGGCTGAAATCATTGAAGTTGATGGAACACCAACTGAAATCGGAGAAAAAGGTTTGATGTGTATTACAAAACCTTGGCCAGCAATGATTAGAAATATTTGGGGAGATAGTGAAAGATTTGTAAAATCATACTTTGGTGATTGTAAAAAAGATGGGCTTCCTGTCTATTTTACAGGTGACGGTGCTATGAAAAGTGAAGATGGATATATCACTATTACAGGAAGAACAGATGATGTTATAAATGTAAGTGGACACAGAATGGGAACAGCTGAGGTTGAATCTGCTATTAAAAAACATCTAAATGTTGCAGCGGTTGCAGTTGTTGGTAAGCCTCATGATATCAAAGGTGAGGGAATTTTTGCTTATATCGTATTAAAATCTGTAGCAAGTGAAGAAGCCAATCAAATTGCGGATGAGCTTGAGCTTTCTAAAGAAATTAATAAAATTATTAAAAATGAAATAGGGGCTATTGCTCTTTGTGATGAGATGGCTTTTGTTCCAGATCTTCCAAAAACAAGAAGTGGAAAAATCATGAGAAGAATTCTTAGAAGTATCGTAAAAGGTGAAGAGATTACTCAAGATACATCTACTTTAGAAGATCCATCAATTGTAGGGAAGATAGAAGAGATAGTAAAAAGAGCGTAGGGTTTTCTTCCCTTGCTGTTTGAGGAATATTTTTATTTTAAGCTTTTAAAATCATTAGGTTGGTTAAAATATCTTCATGAAAATTATTAGAAATCTTTTTATCTCTCTACTTGCATTTATCTATCTTTTTATAGAGTATCTCTTTTGGGATACAATTTTAAAACCAATTTATATTAAAGCTAAAAAGTTACAGCTTTATCGAACTGCTTTAGCATGGATACAAATTCAAAATAAATATTTAGTTTTGGCTATTTTTGTATTGTTTTTTGGGATTTCTGAAATTTTGGCGCTATGGGCTTTGACTATTTTAGCTCAAGGATTTGTTGAGTTATTTCTAGTGATTTATATCATCAAATTTATCCCAGTTGTGGTAGCATTTACTATTTTAGAAAACTCAAAAGAGAGACTTTTAACGATAAAATGGTTTGCTTTTGTGTATAACTTTACAATGAAGATACTTCATATTATTAGAACAAACGCCATCTTTATACAAAGTAAAATATATTTAGAATGGATAAAAAATCGCATTCAATCAACAATAAATTTTTTCAACAAAAAGAAGGGAGCTAGAATTAGCTTCCTCAGACGGATATTATTGTATACAATCAAGAAAAATAGACGATAAAACTATTTGTGAAATGAAGATGAGATGATTGATAAAAACTCATCTTTTGTTTTCTTCTCTTTTTTAAATAGTCCACGAAGAGCTGATGTTACAGTAGTTGAGCATACTTTCTCAACTCCTCTCATCTCCATACACATATGTCTCGCATCTACAACAACTGCAACACCTTTTGGTTTTATCGCTTCATTGATAGCATCGCAGATCTGCTCTGTGAGTTGCTCTTGAATTTGAAGTCGTCTTGCAAAAACATCCACAACTCTAGGAATTTTAGAAAGTCCCACTACTTTTCCATCAGGGATATAAGCAACATGAACTTTTCCAATAATTGGTAACATATGATGTTCGCACATACTATAAAACTCTATATCTTTTACCACAACCATTTCATCGTTTGTGGTTGTAAAAAGTGCTTGATTTATAATCTCATAAGGATCTTGTTTATAACCATTACACATAAATTCCCAAGCTTTTCTAACTCGTTTTGGAGTGTCTTGTAAACCTTCTCGACTTACATCTTCACCAATATATTCTAATATTTCCTTGACTGCATCTTCCATTTTTGACCTTAATTCCTATTGTATTTATGATGAGATTATAGCAAATTATTTTATAAAATTGCTCATTTCCCATACTGGTGTCATAATGGCAAGAACAAGCCAAAGGATAAAAGATGAAATTATGAAAATTAAAAATGGGTTTAAAATAGTAATAAATTCATCTAGAGACTTAGTGAGTTGTTGTTTATTTAAATATGTTAAATTTTCCAAAATGAGTTCAAAGTTATTAATATTTTCTCCAACAGAGATCATTCGTATATTTATCTCTTCAAAAAGGTTACTATTTTTAAATGCTTGATTGAGTGAAGTTCCATTATTAATTTCTTGAATAATATGAGAAACTTTATCAAGAAAGTATTGATTATTTGCCGTATGTTTACTGTAAATAAGAGCATCTTGAAAATTATGTTTTGATTTTACTATCAATGATGCACTTAGGAAAAATTTGTAAAAAATAAGATATCTTTTCATTTTACTAAAATATGGAATTGAACAAAAAAGAATTTTATCAAAATAATAACGATGTGTAGTAATAGTAAAATGAAGAAAAAATAATAGAATAAATAATAAAATAAAAATGATTGAATAATTTTGATATAAAATATTTTTAATCCAAAGTAGTATAGCGGTACTTAATGGTAGATTATCACCAAATTGAATAAAAAGATATTCAAATTTAGGAATAACAAATGAAAAAATTATTCCTAAAGATATAAAAAAAGATATTAGTAGAATTAATGGATATTGAAATACTGTTTTGATTTTTCTTTTTATTTTTTGATTTTCATCAAGTATTTCATAGAGCGAATTGAGGGCTACTGATAAATTTCCATTTTCTTCGCCCAGCTTGAAGAACAATAAAGGTAGATAGCCCAATTCATTTTGCCATTTTTGCAGTGATTGATAGATGGGTTGACCATCTTCAAGAGCTTTATTAATAGTTTTTAAAATATCTCTTTGAAATCCTTTTTGATATGATTTTAATAAGATCTCAATTATATCTTTTAGGGGAAGTTTTGAAGATAAAAGAATACTAATTTCATAAAATAACAAAACAATTTCATCATCGTGTGATGAGTATAATCTTAGATTTAATTTATTGGAATTAATTTCTTCAATCTTAATGATATTTAGATTATTTGTATCAAGAGTATCAACTATTTTTGATTTTATTTTTTGATCTTCTTGATAGATAATTTTATATTGCATGGAGATTGTACTCATCCATAGATGTAGTTCCATCAAGAACTTTTTTGAATGCATTTTCATTTATTTTTTCATATTTAGTATGTAAAGCAATTTGGGAAATATCTTGTTGCTCTTTTATAATTTTCGCAATAACATCATCGAATTCAAAATACTCTGTAATAATTGTTCTTCCCCTATAGCCACTTAAGTTACATTTTACACACCCAACATTTTTATAAATCATTTTATTTTCATAGATAACTTGCTCTTTACAATCTTGGCAAAGAACACGGATTAATTTTTGAGATACGATAAGTCTTAAAACAGAAGCTATTAGATAGGGTTTTGCTCCTAAATCAAGAAGTCTATTGATCGTTTTAGAAGCATCATTTGTGTGTAATGTTGCTATAACTAGATGACCTGTTAGTGCAGCTTGAATCGCTATTCTTAGTGCATATTCATCTCGAATTTCTCCTATCATAATAATATCTGGATCTTGTCTTAAGACATTTTTAAGAACCATTTCATAATTTAATCCAATATCTTCATTTATAGGAACTTGCATTATCCCTTCGATGTTATATTCTATTGGGTCTTCAATAGTAATTATTTTTTTCTTTTTTTTATCAAGTTCATTTATTATTGAATACATTGTTGTTGTTTTTCCACTACCAGTAGATCCTGTGATTAAAATCATCCCTTGAGAAAAATTGATATTTTTTTTAATAGATTGATAAACATCATCACAAAATCCTATATGTTGAAGTCCTAGAAATGCTTTTTGATTATCCAAAATTCGAATAACAATAGATTCGCCAGTAATAGTTGGTAGTATGGAGATTCTAAAATCAAAATTCTTTTCTATAAGTTTTTTTGAAAAACGTCCATTTTGAGGAATTCGTTTTTGAGATATATCAAGCTTTGAAAAAAGTTTTAATGAGGAACTAATAATAGGAAATAAATCTATATCAAATCTAAAAAATTGGACTAAGATACCATCAATTCTGTAACGAATAACAAAAGAATTTTTGAGAGACTCTATATGAATATCGCTGCTTTGAAGTGCAATAGCACTTAAAAAAAGTGTTTCTAAAAAGATTGAAATATAGGATTCCTCATTATTTTTGCTATCTTTATTTTGTAAAGATTTTTTCCCTTGAGAAAATAATTGATATTTTATATCTTGATGCAGAAGTTCAAAATTGAAACTTTGAGAATCTACTAGCAAATTTTTTGTAGGTTTTCCAAAGATATCTTGTAGAAGTTTTTCATTAATATTAGCATTATTTGAAGCTATAAAAATATATATTTCATGTTCGTAAATAGGTATAATAGAATTATCTTTTAGTATATTTTTACCAAATTTTGTTAATAATCCATAATCAATTGTCCATAAATCTAAATCATTCATCAAACATCTCCATAAATCTTTTTTCTCCATTTTTAGAAAATTCTATTGATTTGTTTGAAATATTAGTTATAGTGTAGTCTTTATATGAATCACCGATTTTAAGCCACTCTTTATCTAAGAAAACAAATTCACCCACGATAGCTATTGTTTTTGGTTTAGAAAATATTTCATTAGTGTCTTGTTTTTTGAATAAATCTTTTTGGATTATTTCTTCTTTTTGTAGAAACTTTGGGATCTCTTTTTTTATAGAAAGTAGATCTTGTTCTGTTGTTGATAATTGATTTTGTATTGGGGTTTCTTTTATTTTAGAAATCTCATTTGAAACAATAAAAAATGGATTGATTAAAGAATTTTTATTTACTGGGCTTTCAAGAATAAGGTTTTTAAATGAATTCACTTGGAAAACTCCTTCAATTGCTATAGCTTCTTCTGTATTAATAAAATTTAATAAATTTATAGTACTGACTTTTTCTACGATTTTTAAAAAATGAATTAGACTATTGATATCCCCAGTGAATTTTACGAAAATTTCATTATTTTCTTCGATTTTCAAAGAACAAATCTTGACATTGGAGATTTTTGCTGCTTGTTCATAGAATGAGCTTACTTCCATTTTGTTTATTTTTATTGCATTATTAGTTGGAGGTTTGAGTGAATTGTTAAATTCATTTTTTGTTGGTGGAAAATTTAGAATAATTAGAAAAATTACAAGTAATGGAATAAGATAAAACTCAACTTTTTGAAGTTGGCTAAGAGATGAAAATAAAAATTTAAAATTCAATTTCAATCTCCACAAAGAATAAGTTTTCATCTATTTTTTCTAATTTTGTGATTTTACTTTTTTTACAAAGTAATGTGAACTGATGGAGTTTATCTGGAGTTGTTTTAAGAGTGAGAAATCCCTTTCCTATATAATTAAAAGATAGGAGTTCTATTTTAAGAGTAACTATATTAGTTATTACTCTTTCTATTTCTTCTGAAATGTTTTTATTTTCTAAGATGATGGGATGATTGGAAACTTGATTTGGTGTCCTGAGATATAAAAATGTTGTACTTAGGATAAGTAGTAGAAGATAAATAAAATAATAAATATATTCCTTAGATGAATTTAGTTTCAAAGTTGGTAATTGACTTAAATTTTCAAATTCTAAGGAGAGTTCTTCCAATTCATTTTGTTCAATATTTTTTATGTAATCAATCTTAATTTTATGAGTGAATTTGATAAATTCCACTATCTCTTTTTGAGTATAATATTTATTTTCGTAAGCAAAAATAGCTTTTTCTTGTTGATAAACAACAAAAAATGAATTTGTAATAAAAAGTAAGTAATTATTATGAGTTTTTAAATCTATTGCAAGTTTTTCAAAAAGTTGAAATTCTAAAATGGTATGATTGCTTGAGGTTTCAAAAAGATAGATTTCGTATAGATTCGTTTCTTTAATAAAAGAGAGAAAAATTTGAGTATTTGGAGAAATTGATTTTTTTAATTGAGCAATAGTTGTTTTTAAAAACAAAGGAAGGTGTTTTGGTAAAATTTCTTCTTGAGTTTTATGCGAAATATGAGTAATTTTAGAAAATGGTATAAATTCTTTTTTAGAAGTATTTAACCATTTCACAAGAGTACTTTAATGACTTATTTTATAAAGGAGTATGGTTGTAAAATTAAAATTCATAACCTAATTCTCGTAAGCTATCTTTGTTTTTACTCCATCCTTTTTTGACAGAAACAAAAAGTTCAAGATAAACTTTCTTACCAATGAGTTTTTCTATCTTTTTTCTAGCATTTAGCCCAATTCTTTTGATAGCAATACCGCCTTCCCCAATAATCATCCCTTTTTGAGTTTGTTTCTCTACGATGATAGTGGCTTTTATTACCTCTACCTTTGGTTTTTCTTCTACTTTATTAATGATAACATCTGCTTCATAAGGGATTTCATCGCTAATATTATCAAATACAGATTCTCTTATGAATTCTCTATAGATATCTCTTAAATTTGTAGTAGTAAGAATTTCTGTATCGAAAAGATATGGAGATTCTGGCAAATATTTAATCACTTCGTCAAGAAGTAAAGATTGTTTTTTCCCTTTTTTAATAGAGATAGGGATAATTGCTTTATATTTATCTTGATATTTTTCATATTCAGCTATTTTATTTGCAAGTTCTTCATTGGTCACAAAATCTGTTTTTGTTAAAAGTAAGAGATGAGAAGTGTTTTTTTTATTTTCTTCTAAAAATCTTTCATAATGGACTATTTTATCAGTCACAGGTGCCAGAAAAAGTATCAAATCACACTCTCCAATAGCTTTTAAAGCTTCCTCTAACATAAATTGATTGATAAGTTTTTCTTGATGATGAAGACCTGGAGTATCTACAAAAATGATTTGATCGTTTCCATGCATCACTATTGTATTTGATCTCTTTCTTGTGGCATTTGCTTTATGCGATACCATATTTATTTTTTCGCCAACAAGCCAATTTAAAAGCGAACTTTTTCCTGCATTTGGTCTTCCTATGGTACTTACATAGCCACATTTTGTCATGTATTATTTTCCTAAATTTGAATTGATTTATAGTGTAACATTAAGTGACTTAAAGATTTGTTTTTAGCCACAAAGTATATTAAAGATATAGATAGCTATTATTAAGTATTGTCTAAGTTG
>DYPS01000058.1:11275-18330 GCA_020719775.1 Desulfosporosinus sp.
GTTGTATTTAGATTAGGTTATTTATTTTAATATAAAGAAATAGGAGAGAACATATGTTTAGCAAAATAATTTTAGGTTTGGTATTGTTATTTGCAATCAATACTGTAGCACAAGAAAAAATGGATAAATTAGTATTAAGTGGCCCCATGGCATCTGTATCACATCCACTAATTCATATGATAGAAACTGGTGCATTAAAAGATGTAGCTCAAAAAATTGAATTTAGAATGTGGAATAATCCGGATGAATTAAGAGCATTGACTTTAAAAGGTGGTGCAGATTTTATCGCGATACCTACCAATGTAGCTGCCAACTTATATAATAAAGGTGTGGATATTAAGCTTGTAAATGTATCTGTTTGGGGAATATTAAATATTCTTACAAGAGATAAAACTTTAAAAACTTTAGCAGATTTTAAAGGCAAAGAGATAGCGATGCCTTTTAGAGCTGATATGCCTGATATTGTATTTGAAGAAATTATTAAAAAGCAGGGAATGGATTTAAAGAAAGATTTCAAACTTAAATATTTAGGCTCACCAATAGATGCTATGCAAATGTTAATTATGAGAAGAGTCGATCATGCATTATTAGCTGAACCAGCTACATCTATGGCACTTAGAAAAACACAATCATATCCATTGAAACTTGTAGCTCCTGATTTATACAGAGGACCAGATCTTCAAAAAGAATGGGGTAAAACATTTAATGTCGCAAGTAGAATACCAGAAGCTGGGGTATCAGTAATAGGTGATGCTGGAAATAATAAATATCTAATAAAGAGATTTAATGAAGAGTATGCCAAATCTTTGGCTTGGTATAAAGCTAATCCAGTAAAAGCTGGGAAAATGGTGGCAAAATATATATCTATGTTAGATGCTGATGCTGTTGCTGATTCCATTAACTATGTTACTTTAGATATGGTTGATGCAAAAGATAGTAGAAAAGATTTAGAGTTCTTTTTGGGAATATTAAAATCCAATAATCCTAAATCTATTGGCAACAAGATACCTGATAGTGGATTTTATTATTAAATAAAATCTCTTATCAGATCTTAGAACATATTAATCTTATAGAATATTTGGTTGTATTGATATAGATCAATGTAATGTAAAGCACTATTCTATTATAATCATAATATTAATTATCATAAATAAAAATCTTAAAAGTCTAGAAGGAAGATATTAAAATGTTTAATTTTATTATTAAAATAATCAAGGATTTCCCAGCATATTTATGGAGTGGATGGGGGGCTATCGCATCTATCCTTCTCTTTGTGGCTGCGTGGGATATGGGAAATCAAGTTTATGGTAATCTTGTTTTGCCATCACCAACGAGTACATTTGCTACATTAAGTACTATGTTACAGGATGACACAGTATTAAAAGAGATCAATATAACAATATATAGAGCATCTGTAGGCTTTGGAATTTCATTATTATTAGGATCTGTCTTAGGATTATTGGCTGGCTTTTTTGCAACAGCATCTATGATGAGTCGACCTATAGTTACAATCTTGGTTGGTATGCCTCCTATTGCTTGGATTGTACTTGCTATGATATGGTTTGGTATGGGAGATACAACTGTGATATTTACGGTTATTGTTTCATCATTTCCGATTATTTTTGTTGGGGCATTGCAAGGAGCGAGAACACTAGATGGTGATCTCAAACAAATGGCAGATAGTTTTAAGTTTCCATGGTATATGAAGTTTATGGATGTATATTTCCCTCATATTTTTTCTTATATTTTTCCGGCTTTGGTTAGTGGGCTTGGGATGGCATGGAAAATTGTTGTAATGGCGGAATTATTAGCAACAAGTGATGGCATTGGTGCTTCTTTGGCTGTAGCAAGAAGTCAACTTGACACACCAACGGCTTTGGCACTTGTAACTATTATGATTGGATCACTTATGTTTATAGAGTACATCATATTGGAGCCAATGAAAAAAGAGGTTGAATTATGGAGAAATTAGAACAATTAAAAGTTGAAAAATTAAATCATCATTTTGGATTTAGTGAGATTCTAAAAAATATTAATTTCACACTTCATAAAGGTGAAGTACTTTCCATTGTAGGACCATCTGGTGGGGGAAAAACTACACTTATGCATCTATGTGCTGATCTTCTTGATGTGCAAGAGGGATCTGTAAAAAATAGTTTTATTAGTAGCTCTTTTGCATTTCAGGATGCAAGGCTTTTACCATGGAAAAATGTTATAGATAATATATCTATGGGATTATTAGCTTCAGGTATTTCAAAAAAGGAAGCGGTTAAGAGATCTCAAGAGATAGCATTGAAGTTTGGATTAGAAGAAGATGACTTTGAAAAATTCCCAAAAAGCTTGAGTGGAGGGATGAAACAAAGAGTATCATTTTCTAGAGCTCTGGTTGTAAATCCATCATTATTATTTTTAGATGAACCATTTTCTGCACTTGATATTGGTCTAAAAAAAGAGCTTCAAACTCATCTGATTAAAATGTCAAAAGAGCAAGGGCTTAGCATATTATTTATTACACATGATATTATGGAGGCAATTAGACTTAGTAATAAAATTCTTTTACTTGAGGCTGATCCTGGACATATTGTTAAGGAGTTTATTTATGATATACCACAAGATCAACGAGATGATAAATTTGTATATGAACAAACTGCAAAAATACTTCAAGACGAAGTAATCATAAAAACTTTTGAATTAAATGCATTGGAGTTAAGATAATGTCAAACATAAAAGAAGAAGAAAAGCTACATGCTACTAATCATTATGCCTATTATCCAGATGAAGAAAATATTCCACCATATTTAGCATATGGTTTTAGACCTATATTCTTATTATTAGCACCGTATTTAATTATTTCTATGGTTTTATGGGGATTAGTATGGAATGGAACTTTATCTATACCATTTATGAATGATACACTGACTTGGCATATTTATGAAATGTTATTTGGAATACTTACAGCTGGTATAATGGCATTTTTAACAACAGGTCTTCCCGAATTATTCCCTGGCATGATACCTTTTGTAGGTAAAAGATTAAAAATAATTATGATGTTATGGATATTAGGAAGAATTAGTTTTTGGACTATAGATATAACTGGAATTTGGTTTACTGCTATTTTAAATATCACTATGATGTTTTGGTTACTGTGGTTTGCAAGACTTGCAGTTTTGGATCCACTTCAAAGACACGCATCACTTGGGTATACCATGGTAGTAATTTTAGGAATTGAAATTTGGTTTTTTGCTTCACAATTGGGGTACTCTATTGTAGATGGAATGAGTATATTAAAGCTGGCTTTAGGGGCTATTGTTGTGCTTGTTTTATTGGCAATGAGAAGGGTTAATATGGAGGCAGTAAATGAACTGATGGAAGATAAAAATATTGATGATATTTATATCTCACGGCCACCTTTGACAAATTTAGCAGTATTTTGTGTAACTTTATTTTCTATTATTGAATTTTTATATCCAACAAATACAGCATTAGGTTGGATTGGTCTTGCAACTGCTGCTGCAATTTTAGGGATTACTTCTGATTACAAGCTTGAAGATAAATTTATTTTAAATCAACCATTTGTAATATATTTAGCATTAGTGTATGTAATGTTTAGTATTGGTTATGCATTGATTGGTTGGGATATATTAAATGATGATATTTATGGTATCAATCATTTTAGACACTTCATTACTAGTGGAGGAATTGGTCTTGCATATATAGTTGTTATGATTATCGTTGGATGGATCCATACAGGGCGACATCTTACATCAAATATATATATACATCTTATGATATTATTAATTGTAATTGCTACTATTATGAGAGGGATAATACCGTTTTATGAAGAGTATAGTGGTGGTTTATATCTATGGTCTGCTATAGTCTGGACTATACCGTTTATGCTTTATATAAAAGTATTCTATAAATTTTTAATATCACCAAGAGCTGATGGTATCAAAGGATAGTTGTTGTTTTGGATATACCATTCTAAACCTTTTGTATATCCTAGATTATAAGCTTTGTCCAGATCATTAAAGGAAAACATTGAAATTCTACTTAGTTCATCTGGTGCAATGTACCAAGTAGAGTTCTCTTTGGTTTTTTGAATATTTCCACTCCATAAAAGTTGCCAAATTCTTTTAGTTAAAGATAAAAATGTATGTTTTACTGATAATTTTGTAGGGATAAGATTTATGCTTAAAATTGGATATCCTAAGTCAAGCAAGGGTGTTATTGGAACTAGATCAGTTATCCCTCCGTCTGCAAAAATATTATCATGATAGTATATCGGTTCAAATATGGGCAGCAATCCACAAGAAGCGGCGATAAGAACTTTTGCTTCACCATCTTTTAGATATAAATTCTCCTGAGAATCTATATCTAAAACGCAACAATAAAATGGTATATTTGTTTCATTTAAGTCATGAAATGGGAAAATCTCATTTAATATCTCTGTATTTGTATCGATTCTAAAAAGAGCTTTTTTAAACCAATTCCATTTAAAAACTTTTTTAAATTCTTTAGATTTAAAGATTTCAAGCAATCTTTTTGGACTTACACCACAAGCAATAGCACCACCAATAAGTGCACCTGCACTCGATCCGCTTATAGCTTTTATCTCTACATTATTTTCTTGTAAAGCAGCTATAAATCCAAGATGAAAAGTACCTCTAGCAGCTCCTCCACCAAGGGCAAGAGATAGAGCTATTGGTGGGACGGTTGAAGTTCTATAATTTGCCATTTTCCATCCATCGTCTCTACTATTGCAGTGCAACTCTCTACCCAATCTCCACAATTTAGATAAGATATGTCATTAATTATTTTTATTTCTGCTTTGTGAATATGTCCACAGATGACACCATCAAATTTTTGTCTTTTTGCATGGTCACTTAAAATATCTTCGAAACCACTTATAAAACTTACTGATTTTTTGACATTATCTTTTACGTATTTTGAAAGAGACCAATACTTTCTGATACCACAGATTTTTCTTATTTGATTTATTCTTCGATTGAGATGTAAAAGTAAATCATATCCAACATCACCAATATGTGTTATCCATTTTTTTGTCATTGTAATTGAATCAAAAAAATCACCATGAGTAACAAAATATTTATTTCCATCAAGTCCAGAATGTGTATATTCATTAGTGATTATAAGATTATCTCCCATCAAAAGAGGCATAAATGGACGTAAAAATTCATCATGATTTCCTGTTATATATATAACAGTTGTTCCTTTTCTTGCTTTTTTAAGAACTTTTTGAATGACATCAGAGTGTGATTGTAACCAATTAAACTTTCTCCTAATTGCCCAACCATCAATAATATCTCCAACAAGATATAGGTAATCTGAATCGTTTTCTTTGAAAAATTCTAGTAGTTTTTCAGCTTGAGAAAATTTAGTTCCAAGATGTACATCAGAGATAAATATAGAACGATATTTCATTTTTCTTATGTATCCTTTTCATTGATCTTAAGTTTTTAAACGGTATAAAATTTTCGTTTAAATAGTTTATACTTATTTCATTTTAGAATAAAATATTTACAAAATGGTAACAATTTCAATTCTAAGATAAGAAGTAATAGAAAAAGATATGATATTTCCTTATTGATTAATAAAATTAACTAAAAAGTTAATTATTTGTAACCAGGCAATTCCAATATATTCATGCCAAATTTTTTCAGTTTTATTTAGGTTATAAGCATCTGGTAAAGAGATTATGCTATCTTGTTCTTGAATTAAATAATCAGTTGGTGCTGGAATTGGATTAAGATTTTCATGTTTAAAAATTAACATAGCTCGTTTCATATGATAAGCAGAAGTAACAAGGATAAATCTTCTTTCTTTGAGTATTGTTTTGATATTTCTTGCTTCTTCAATTGTATCTTTTGGTTTTTTATGAATAAAAATATCTTCATTTTTAATTCCAATTGATTCTAACATATTTGCTGTTTTTATAGCTTCCGGGATAGTTCCTCTTCCTTCATATCCAGAGGTAATTATTTTTGCATCGTCGATATTGTGATAAAGTCGTAATACTTCCCATCCTCGATTTTCTTTATCGCCACCAATAAAAACTATCAACTTAACATCTTTTGGAATATTTTTAAGTGGTTGATATTCATTTTCTAAAGAATTTGCTAAAAAATTGGCAAATGCACTATGTGAAATAATAATAATCCAAATAATTGCTATTGATAAATAAATTTTTGCTTTTTGAAGTTTTCTTTTGAAAAGAAAATAAAGACCCAAAGCAAAGAAAAATAAACCAAGCGAAAGTGGCATTATTAAACTTGATATAATTTTTTTAATAATGAAAAGTATTTCCATTTTTATTCCTTGTATATTATTGTATTGTCTTCTATATTGATAATTTCATTACTACACCATTTGGCTAGATTTTTGTCGTGAGTGATAAGTAGTATTCCAAATCTATCAATAAAAGTGATAAGTACTTTCATTACATCAAGTGCTATTGTGTTATCTAAAGCACTAGTTGGTTCATCAGCTAAAAGTAAATCAGGTTTCATCAAAATTGCCCGTATGATACTACATCTTTGAAGTTGTCCACCACTGAGCTGATGAGGTTTTTTCTTTAATATCATCAGATCTAAAGAAAATTTTTCTAGTAAAAATGGTAATTCGTTTAAATCATTTGTAATATCGTTCATCTGTTCCAATATAGAATATGTCGGATGAAATGAACTATATGGGTCTTGGTAAATTGAGCTTATTTTCTGGCTTGTTATGATCCCTTTTTGTGGTTTTAGATTGTTTGTGATAAGTTCAAAAAGGGTACTTTTTCCACTTCCACTGCTTCCTACAAGACTTTTAATTTCACCTTTTTTAATTTCTAAATCAAAATCTGTATAAATTAACTTTTTTTGTGTGTAACCAAATGTAAGATTTTCAATATTTAAAACACTTTTTTTCATATGGTGGATTTTACACTAAGAATAATTAAAGTTAAGAAATTGTAATATCACTTTGCAATTTTAATTAAAAGGAAAGAAGATGAAAAAAATCATTATTGGGACATTAATCTGTGGAGTTGC
>DYPS01000059.1 GCA_020719775.1 Desulfosporosinus sp.
TTAGCGATCTCATCTTTCCCTTTTAATAATCTATACTATTCTTCCATCTTCTATGTTGCCAAAACCACTGTTGTGGCAACTCTTTTATTTGTTTTTGCACTACATCTGACTGAAGCTGAGTAAGCTGCGAAACTTTATCTCTTTGATCATCAAAGTTTATCTTAAGTATATCGATTGGTTCAACAACTTTTATAACATATTTTTTGAAATCGATCATAACAGCAAATATTGGTATTATAACAGCATCAAACTTTATTGCAAGTCTTGATGTAGAGTCAGTTGCAAGAACTTTTGTATCAAAAAAATCAACTTCTACCCCATCATGTGTACTTTGGTCAATCGCAACTGCAATATATCTATGGTTTCTTAAAGCCTTAACCATTCCCCGTGCTGCTTCTTCTTTGCTTATCAGTTCAATATTATTTTTATTTCGTGCTTCAACAAAAATCTTATGAATCATCTGATTGTTTAGTTTTCGACTCACTACTGATAAATTTCCATATTTAAGCCCTAGATATGGAATAGCTAGCTCCCAACCACCATAATGAGCAGTAACAAAAATAATATCTCTTTTATTATTTATAGCATTAGTTATAATTTCATCATTTTCTAATACTACTTTTTTAAACATATCTTCTTTAGACAAATACTGATTTTCTATAAACTCGTACATATTAAATAAAAGTGTTTTATAGGATTCATACAAAATATCTGATTTTTCTTTCTTTGACAAACTATCCCCAAAAACAATATCAAGATTTTTTAATACAATTTTTTTATGTTTGCCATCTAAATAGATAGCCAAATGAGCTATCAAAATCAAAAAATACTTGATACAAAAATCAGGGATAATTCTAAATAAAAATGTCAAAAATTTATAAATAATATATTGGATAAAATCACTCATACCAACAATCTCTTTGCGATATTAACTATACTTACCGAGCTGATCTCTTCAATAGAAAAATCTGTTTTATCCAACTTAAGTGGATTGACAATTGAATCAGATTTTACTGTTTTATTGATAGGGGTTTCATAAGTGTTTCTATAAGCTGGTGTGTTTCCAAATATTGTAATTGAAGGGATATTCATCCCCCAAGCGATATGAGTCGGCCCTGTATCACCGCCTATAACTAATTTTGAATTTTGAATTTTGAATTTTAAATCATCCAAAGTTCCTTTCTCATCCAAAGTTATAAAATTTGAATTTTGACTAAGCCAAAATGCTGTTTCATATTCATCTTGATTTCCCCATACGACTAAAACTTGCTTTTGTAATTTCTCCGCTATCTCTAAAAATTTCTCTTTCGGATAGATTTTATTTGGTTTGGATGCACCAACAATAAAAATAATTGGGAATTGAGAATTAGAAATTGAAGATTTGGAATTTGTATATAAAAATGGCTCTTTGGTCAAAATATCCTCTTTTGTTAACTTGAGTCCAAGTGGCTCAAGTATCACTTTGATATTTCTATCTATTACATTTTTTTCATAGGAGATATAAACTTTCTTATCATAAAAAAGCGAAGCTATTTTCTCTCTAATACTATCCGTATCAAATCCAGCCACAAAACTTCCAACCACTCTTCCTCCGATAATTCTTGAAACAATCGCTGATTTCAAAAGCCCTTGTGCATCTATAACTACATCATAGTTATTTTTCCCATACTTTTGTAATAATTTATATTGTGTGAATATTGCACTTTTCTTTATTTTAATTGATTTTAGATTTACCGTTAGGATATTATTGATATGAGGATTATTTTCCAAAATACCCTTAAATCCCTCTTCTACAATCCAATCTATTGTCGCTTCTGGAAAAGTTTTTTTTATAAATTGCAATGCAACCATCGCATGGATAATATCTCCCATTGCTGAGAGTTTTACAATTGCTATTTTCATATTAAAAACTATCCAGATATGACTTGTTATTCATATTTACAATTCCCTTTGAGTGCTTCATCTTCTTTGATTTGTCCGATACCAGCCCCATAAAATCCTAAAGCTTTAAATCTCTCCACAAGTGGTGGATGGGAATAGTGGAAAAAGATATACAAAGGATGGGAGAGAGGAAATGATTTATTTTCATTTGCAAGCTTTAATAAAGCATTGATTAAATCCTCTTTTGTTTGCATTTCGCTCCCAAATCTATCTGCTGCATATTCGTTGTGTCTGCTCATTGCACTTATTAAGGGCATTAGAAAAAACGAAAATATTGATGAAAACAACATAAAAACAACAATAATCGCGTAAGGCTCATTTGCTAATCCAAGTCCCAAAAATACCTCGTCAGGAAGATTTCCAAAGATAGCAAAAAATATAAACAGAACAAACCCCATAATTCCTATATTTTTGTAAATATCCCCATTTTTCGCATGACCCAATTCATGACCAAGCACTGCTAAAAGTTCATTGTGAGATAATTTTTCAATTAAAGTATCAAATAACACAACTCTTTTAGAACCACCAAGACCGCCAAAATAAGCATTGAGTCGATTATCTCTTTTTGAAGCATCTGAACTAAATACACCAGAGCTTTTAAATCCAACACTTTTTAAAAGTATTTCAATTTTCTCTTTTAATATTTCATCTTTTAGAGGTTCAAATTTATTAAACAACATCATAAAATAAGGAGCAAGGATATTAATAACAATAACAACTCCAAAAATAAATCCAAAACCATATATCCACCATGATGGGAAACTTTCAATAATAAGTGCCAATCCAGCTATTGCGGCACTTCCAAATATCAAAAAAAGAACTCCACTTTTAAGAGTATCTTGAATATAAAGCTTTTTTGTTATATTTGAAAAACCATATCTTTTATCCAATGAAAAAGTGCTATACAAATCAAACGGTAAAGCAAAAAGCCAATTAATAATAATAAAACTATCAATAAAAATAACTGCTTTTACCCAGCCTGTATAATCATTTGTTAGAGTATTTAAGGCTTCCAATCCAAATCCAATCCAAAGAAAAAATAACATAAAATCATAAAGGATTGTTAATAATCCTAATTTATTTGATTCAACACTATAGTTTCCAGCTATTTTAAATCCACTTTGATTTAAGATTACCGCGTTTCCATTCTTTGCTTTTTGCACATAATCTATTTGCATAAATGTTGTGTAAAAATTTATTAAAAAATATATACAATAACCTATTATTGCTATTTCTAACATTCTTCTCCTTTGTTTTTCTCTTATTATTTTATTATTTTTTCAATTCTTTAATGCAACATTATTCCATAGTCTAAATTCCATCAAGATACTATCAACAATATTAAAACTAAAAATATTTTTATCATTTTGTGTGACATTCCAATAAAGTTTTATTTGGATTTGCTATATAAGTGTAACCATTGTAGATTGTATAGATTCCATAAATCAAAACACTTAATGCTGCGAGTTTTATCATAATATTTCTAAAATTTGATTTATTAAATAATCCTACAAAAAATCCTAAAGAAAAAAGAGCTGGAACAGTGCTTAATCCAAAGATAAGCATCACTAAAGCTCCATAAATTGGACTTCCTGTGCTTGCTGCTGTTATCGCAAAAAAATAAACAAAACCGCAAGGTAAAAGCCCATTTAAAAGCCCCAATAGATAAAAACTACTTAATGTTTGTTCTCCCAAAAGTACTTTAAAACTTTGTTGATACCATGAAGTTTTTGAAATACTGTGCTCAATAAGTGTAAGAAATTTGATTTTTCCTAAAAGTGAAAATCCAGTCAAAATCATAGCTATCCCAGCAACTATCCAAAGTATCCCATTTGCCATATTTGAAAAAGTTGCAACCCCTCCAATAGCACCAAAAATAGCTCCAAGTAACATATATGTAGTAATTCTTCCAAAAGAATAAAGCAAATGGCTTACTACTTGTTTGAATTTAGTAAAATCGTTTGTTATTTTTGTACTACTATAGGCGATAACTATCCCTCCACACATCCCAATACAATGGCCAAACGAACCGAGGAATGCAATAGTAATAATAGATAAGATATCAATCGTATCCACTATTTTTTATCCGCTAATAACTTTGCTTTAATGTATGGATTTCTTAAGTCCTCCCCTCTTCCAACCAAAAGTAACATAGTTTCAAAATCAACAAAACCATCTTGTTTGACCTTATAGGCTCCAAAACCATAGGCCATAGGGGTAATATCTGTTCTACTATACCAAGCTTGCTTTCCATTGATATATTCTTTTGTATCTTTAGCCATCACCCAAATTACTGTTTCATTTTTAAAAGGCTTAGTAAGCAACCAATTTGCCATCCCACCATGGTCATGGAAAAACCATGTTTTCCCATCTGCTGCTATCACTTGTGATGCATATTCGATATCATCAATAATCATACCACAATCACTATCTTGATATTTTCCAAGAACTATTTCATACGGTTTTTTATCTGTATTGCCCTCTTGAACAACTACCATATTTTGATTCTTTGATAAGACGATAAATCCAATTACAACAACTAAAATGATCACAATTAAAGAGATAAATTGTTTTATATTTTTATTCATATTTCCCCTTTATAACCACTTATCTTTTGATATTTCTTAAATATTCTTTTATTGTCATTAATTACAATTTCTAAGGGAAAATTATACATAAAAGATTATAAATTTATAATTATTTTTGTATAATAAACTCTATGTATATAATAGAAAAACTAAACCTTCAAATCAGTTCATTGTTAACAGAAATAGATGTTTTAAAAAATGAGAAAAACGGATTATTACGAGAAGTAAAGATCTTAAATGATATCAATGATAGACTTAAGACAAATAATGAAAGTATGTTGTTAAATATCGATAAAGCATTGCAACAATTTTCAGATTTAAAACAACAAGGGATTTCAGATGACTTTTTACATCAATCATAAAGCATATACTGTAGATATCGGTAAAGATGAAGATCAAAAGATGGAAAAAGGGATAAGAAAATTTCTTGATTTGGATCAAAACATAGATACTGCAGGACTTTTGCTAGCTTATATAAAAAAGACTTATGAGCTAGCTGAGCTTGAAAGATCCCTTGAAGCTCTCTCTTCTGAGATAGATGCGAAATTTCCTTAATATATATTCCAGTGGTTTTTCCCTGATTGAACTTATTTTTTCTATTTTATTAATAGCAATTATAGCTTCGCTAGCTGTTCCAAAAATTTTCTTACTTCAAGAAACAAATTATATAATAGAATTAAAATCAGATTTGGCAACTATTCAAAATGCTCTAAAAAATTATCAAAATATCTCTTGCATGAAAAATAAATCAAATAGCTTACAAGCTTTAGATAAAGATGACAAAAATCTATTTAGTAATATTTTAAACCATCCTATTATTTCAAATGACACATACCCATTTTGGAGTAAACAAAATAATCAGACTTATTTTTTTAATATCGACCAAACAAATAAGATAAAATTTATTTATAATCCAGCTACTTTTACATTTTTATGTAATTCACAAGAAGAACTTTGCCAAAAGGTTCTTCGATGAATCAAAAATATTATGAAGTAGCTCTTTTAAAATCACCACTTGCACCTCTTACTTACAAATCAAGTGATATTATCAAAATAGGTTCTTTAGTTAAAATATCATTAAAAAATAGAAAAAAAGATACTTTTGGTGTGATTGTCAAAGAGGTCGAAAAACCAACTTTTAAATGTAGTGATATTCTTTCTGTTTTAGATCAATATTATTCAAACTTTGCCCTTCACGCAAGTGATTTTATAGCAAAATATTATGTTTCTTCTCTTGGGGAAGCTTTGGGTTTATTTATCCCTTTTTCACAACAAACCGCTTCTTTTCTTCAAAATCAAACTTTTGATACAAAAATTATCCTCTCCAAACAACAAGAGGAAGCATTCTTTTTTATAAAACAACACAACTGCTCTTTACTATTTGCCAATACAGGGAGTGGGAAAACAGAAATTTATCTCAAAATGATAGAAGAAACTATCAATAAAGGGGAAAACTCTGTTTATCTTCTCCCTGAAATCGCACTTACTCCTCAAATGGAAAAAAGATTAGAAAAAGTTTTTGGCAATGCAGTTGCTATTTGGCATTCTAAAATATCAAAAAAAAAGAAAAATGAGATTTTAGAAAAATTGGCACTTGGGGAAATAAAAATCATCGCTGGTGCAAGATCAGCTCTTTTTTTACCTTATCCAAATCTTGGGCTTATTGTTGTTGATGAAGAACATGATGACTCCTATAAATCAGAACAAAAACCAAGACTCAATGTGAAAGATTTAGCTATTTATATCAGCCGTAAATACGATCTAAAAGTTATTTTAGGAAGTGCGACACCTTCACTCAATTCATTTGCAAAAATTCCATATTTTAGACTTAAGGAGACTTTTTATGCTACTCAAAAAAGTTTTATTTATGATAATTCATCTTTAAAACTAAATGATCTTATTATAAGTAAAATTAAAGAAAAATTAGAAAAAAAAGAACAAATAATTATATTTTTACCTACACGAGCCAATTTCAAATACCAAATTTGTAGTGACTGTGGAAAAGCGATAGAGTGTCCATTTTGTTCTGTTGCCCTTAGTTTACATAAAAATCATAAGGCTCTCAAATGCCACTATTGCAACTATACTCAACAAATAGTTGAAGAGTGTCCATCATGTAAAACAGGGATTTTAAAAAATTATCGACTTGGAACAAATGAGCTCCAAATACAACTTCAAGAGATTTTTCCAAATAATGAAATAGTAACTTTTGATAGAGATAGCATCAAAACAGAAACAAATCTAAAAAAAATTCTTAAAAACTTCAATGAAAATAAAATAGATATTCTTATTGGAACACAAATGCTCTCAAAAGGACATGATTATCATAATGTTACTTTGGCGATTATTTTAGGAATTGACTCCATCATAAATATGACAAGCTATAAAGCAAAGGAAAAAGCACTCTCTTTAGCACTGCAAATAGCAGGAAGAAGTGGAAGAAATGGTGTGGGGGAAGTTATACTTCAGACAAAGCATCAAGATTTTTTCCAAACTTATATTGATAAACTTGACTATGAAGATTTTTTAAAAAATGAACTTTTAGAAAGAGGTGAACTTTATCCACCAAATGTACGACTTGCAAGGGTTGTTTTTAGCCATACAAATAGCTTGAAAGCAAAAGAACTTATGGAGTTTTATGTTGATCAAGTTATCCATTTACACAAAGCTATAGAGCTTATAGGATTTAAGGAATGTGATGTTTTTAAAATAGCTAATAAATATAGATATGAAATTTTAATAAGAGGAAAAGATGTAAAAAAAATCTTAGAATTTCTACACTCTATCGATACAACTTATGCTTTTGTGGATATGGATACAATCTCTTAAGAAATTTTTATAAATATTTTTACGAAAAAATTTCTTTTCTTGATAATCAAACCCTTTAAAAAGTAAAATCTTCCCCAAGATAATGCTCTTTAACAAGTTGATTTTCTCGTATCTCCTCAGATGTACCACTTGCCAAAACACTTCCAGTTTTCATAACATAAGCTCGATCACAAATTTGTAAAGTTTCTCGTACATTATGATCTGTAATAAGCACACCTATCCCTATTTTTTTAAGGCTCAATATGATTTCTTGAATATCTCTAACAGCTATTGGATCTACTCCAGCAAAGGGCTCATCAAGAAGTAAAAACTTTGGATTAGAAACCAAAGCTCTTGCTATTTCAGCTCTTCTTCTCTCCCCTCCACTTAAACTTATCCCTTTTCTTTGACGAATTGGTTCAATATTAAAAAGCTCCAATAATTCATCAATTCTTTTCATTCTTTCTATCTCCCCTTTAATAGAAACCTCAGCTGCTAGCATTAAATTATCTTCGATACTTAAATCCTTAAAGATTGAAGATTCTTGAGGCAAATATCCTATCCCTTTTAAAGCTCTTTTATGAAGTGGCATTTGTGTGATATTATCGTCATCAAAAAAGATCTCTCCACTTGAAGGTGATACTAATCCACAAATAACATAAAATGATGTAGTTTTACCAGCACCATTTGGTCCAAGAAGCCCTACAACTTCTCCACTATTGATATATAAACTAATATCATGAAGAATATTGGTTTTACCTATATTTTTTTTAATACCTTTGGCTTCCAATCTATGTTTCAATATAAGTTCTCCTTGTAGATAAATTCATATTCTCTCAATTTATCTCTTTTTTTGATTGTAATATTTATGTGTCTAAATCCATATTCATCAAGAATATTTTCTAATTTTTTATCTCCCCATTCAACAAAATGGAGGCCATCTTTTTCAAACTCTTCAAGCATTCCTAAAGAGATAAATTCATCAAGTGTTTTATTGTACATATCATAATGAAAAATATTTTCTCCATAACAAGCTTGTAACGAAAAGGTTGGGCTTGTCACCAAATCATCAAATCCACTCTTTTTTACAAAATATTTTACTAAAGTTGTTTTTCCACTTGCTAAATCCCCACGAAGTAAAATAATTATATTTTTATCTTGTACCAATTTTTGAAGTTTTTCAACAACCTTATTTATTTCATCAATACCACAAATAAAGATCTCTTTTTTCAAAATAATCTCTCTTAATTATCTAAATTTTATTACTAAACGTAATAATTTCATCAAGTTTAGTCAAAGCTTTTCCACTATCAATAGCCTCTTCTGCTAAAGTCACCCCTTCTTGAATCGAATTTACCATCCCATCAACCAAAAGAGCAACTGCTGTGTTAATGATAACAATATCTCGTTTTGCTCCAATTATCTCTTTACTTAAAATAGCTCTTGTAATTTGAGCATTTTTGACTGCATCACCACCTAAAATATCATCTTTTGAATACAATTCAAATCCATAATCTCTTGGATCAAGAACAAATTCTTTCACAACTTCCCCTTCAACAAAAGCCGCATAAGTTATATCACTAATACTTATCTCATCCATTCCATCTGCAGAGCTCACTACCATAGCTCTTTTTGTTTGTAATTTTACTAATGCATTTGCTACGATTGGCACATAATTTTTATCAAATACCCCAATAAATTGTTTTTTTACATGAGCTGGATTTGAAAGTGGTCCTAATATATTGAAAATAGTTCTATGTGGTATGCTTTTTCTTATTGGCATAATATGTTTCATAGCAGGATGATGATTTACTGCAAACATAAATATAAAACCTGTTGTTTCTAACATCTTGGCTTGTTTTTCCAATGATAATGAAAGGTTCACACCAAGAGCTTCTAGCATATCAGCACTACCACTATTGCTTGTAATACTTCTATTTCCATGTTTTGCAACCAATACACCACAACTTGCTAATAAAATAGAGACTGTTGTAGAGATGTTAAAGCTATTACTTTTGTCTCCACCAGTTCCACAGTTATCCATCGCTCTTTCAACAATTTTTGGATCAAGATCTAGTGAAATCATATGTTCCCTCATAGCACTGGCCGCACCTGCTATCTCTTCTGCTGTTTCACCTTTTTCATAAAGATCAATTAAATATTGTTTCACCTCTTCTTCGGGCAGTCTATTTTCAAAAATATCATCAAATTTCAACTTTGCTTCACTAAACATTTTATTCTCCTAATTTCTGAACATACTCATTTTGTTTTGATTTTGGTGTTGATTTTATTGAAGGTATTTGTAATACTTTAAATTCATCACTATATTCTAAATATTGTAACTTGATAATATCTCCAACCTTAACCTCTTTTGATTTTTTGACAGGAAGATTATTGATAAATACAACATTTTCGCCAAGCATATCTTCAGCAATCGCTCTTCTTTTTGTTATATTTACTGTATTTAAAAACTTATCGATTCGCATTTTATACCATTTCCTTCCCTAGTATCACTTTTTTATAAAGCAAATTGTAACTAACTTTTGATAAAATAATCAAAATCAAAATTTGGAGAAATTATGTCAAAACAAGAAATAAAAAAAGTAGTTTTAGCTTATAGTGGTGGACTTGATACTAGTATCATCTTAAAATGGCTTCAAGATGAATATAATGCTGAGGTTATTACTTTTACAGCAGATTTAGGGCAAGGGGAAGAGGTTGAACCTGCTAGAATTAAAGCTTTATCATGTGGAATCAAACCTGAAAATATTTTTGTATTAGATATCAAAGAAGAATTTGTAAAAGATTATGTGTTCCCTATGTTTAGAGCAAATGCTATTTATGAAGGGGAATATCTTTTAGGAACATCAATAGCTCGTCCTTTGATTGCAAAAAAACTTATCGACATAGCAAATCAAACAGGTGCAGAAGCTGTATCTCATGGAGCCACTGGAAAAGGAAATGACCAAGTACGATTTGAATTGGGGGCATTGGCACTTAGACCAGATATTAAAGTTATTGCTCCTTGGAGAGAATGGGAACTTAATTCACGAGAAAGTTTACTTGAATATGCAAGAAAAAATGGTATCGAAATAGCTCAAAAGCATCTTGACAAAGATGGAAATCCCGCAATTAGCCCATATTCAATGGATGCAAATTTACTTCATATCTCTTATGAAGGACTTCACCTTGAAAATCCAGCAAATGAGCCTGAAGATTCTATGTGGTTATGGACAAATTCTCCAGAAAATGCTCCTGATGAGGCGGAATATTTAACTTTAACTTATAAAAATGGTGACCCAATAGCAATCAACGGTGTTGAGATCTCTCCAGCTACATTATTAGCAAAACTTAATGAATATGGAAATAAACACGGAATTGGACGAGCTGATATCGTTGAAAATAGATATGTTGGGATGAAAGCTAGAGGTTGTTATGAAACTCCAGGTGGAACTATTATGCTTAAAGCTCATAGAGCAATCGAATCTATTACATTAGATAGAGAAGCTGCTCATTTAAAAGATGAATTAATGCCGAGATATGCTAAATTGATCTATCAAGGATACTGGTTCTCACCTGAAAGAGAGATGCTTCAAGCCGCTATCGATAAAACTCAAACAAATGTTGAAGGGAGCGTAAAAATTAAACTTTACAAAGGAAATGTAACTGTAATCGGGAGAGAATCTGTAAAATCTCTCTATTCAGAAGCTCATTCAACATTTGAAAAAGATGAAGTTTATAATCAAAAAGATGCAGCTGGATTTATTAGACTTAATGCTCTAAGATTTATCATAGCTGGTCAAGTTAAAAATAGAAAATAAAAGTAGATTAGGAGAAGCTTTACTAACACTCTGCTAACATTGTTTTGTCATAATTTCATCAGCCTCAAAACTACAAGGAGACGAAATGAAAAAATTACTTTTAAGAAGGTAATCCAATATCTTTTGATATACTTTAAACTTATTAAAATAAGGCAAAAGTATGATATTAAAATTTAAAAAATGGTTTCCAAAAATCAGTAAAAAAGCTTGGATTGCTCCAAGTGCTGACGTAATAGGAAATGTAAAAATTGGGGCTGATAGCTCGGTTTGGTTTGGGGTAGTTATAAGAGGTGATGTTCATAAAATCAGAATAGGAAAACGAACATCTATTCAAGATCTCTCTATGATTCATGTCACTCACTACAAAAAAGAGGATATGAGTGATGGAAATCCAACAATAATAGGTGATGATGTGACAGTTGGGCATAAAGTTATGCTTCATGGTTGTACCATAGAAAATGGTTGCTTGATTGGTATGAGTGCTACTATTTTGGATGGCGCTGTTATTGGAGAAGGTTCAATCGTAGGGGCTCATTCTCTTGTAACTTCAAATAAAATTTTTCCACCTCATAGTTTAATTATGGGAAGTCCTGCTAAAGTTGTAAAAACACTGTCACAAGAAGAGGTTGATAACTTAATAGCTCATGCAGCTAGATATGTAAAATTCAAAGAGGAATATCATACAAGCTCATCAGAAGCTTAATTTTTGTTTTGAAATTGATTTTTTCAATTTCCTCTTCTAAAATCCAAATACGAAAGAAAAATATATCATGCAACTCTTAGGCAAAAATACTCCACTTGAAATTTCACTTGAGAATATGGCAAATGCACTGAATAATCTAAATATCAAAACAACTCTCTCAACAGAATTGCATCCACTTAAAAATTGTTTTTCTGTAAATCTTTCGTTTGATGGAGCAAAAAACTATATTTATTCAAATGGAAAAGGGATAAATCATAAGGCAACTCTAGCAAGTGCTTATGGAGAATTTATAGAAAGATTGCAAACGAATAATTTTTTTAGTGATTTCTATATTCAAGATAAGCAACATTTTCCAGATGAAATTTTATTTAAAGTAGATGATTTTTTAGAAAATCAATTTGATAAAAAATTAAAAAATATTTATGATCCCGATAAAGAGCTTTCTGGAGAAGATTTTATAGATTTTAATAGTTCTTTTGATGATGCTGTTGTGTGTTTACCATTTTTAAATCTTATGACTTATCAAACAGTTCATATCCCACAAAATCTTATAAGCAACCTCTATGTAAGTAATGGACTAGCGAGTGGAAATACACCAAATGAAGCAAAAGTACAAGCTTTAAGTGAAATTATTGAAAGGTATGTAAAAATAAAAGTTATCAAAGAAAATCTGAGTTTACCTCTTTTTGATAAAAAAACTATTACAAAATTTGAAAAACTTAGTGAAGATATTGAAACTTTAGAAACAAATGGCTACAAAATAGCGGTACACGATGCTAGCTTGGGTGGTATCTATCCTGTTGTTGCGATTTCACTTATCAATCCAAAGAATTCCACTCTTTTTGTATCTTTTGGAGCTCATCCAATTCTAGAAGTTGCTCTTGAGAGAACTATGACAGAGTTGATGCAAGGAAGAGATTTAAATAAGCTTGATAATTTTGAAACTCCAACTTTTGATATACAAACAATTACCGATAGTTCAAATATAGAGTCCCACTTTATAGACTCAAATGGCAAAATTGGATTTGGCTTTTTGAGTACAAAAAAAAGTTTTGAATTAGCTTCTTGGAAATACAATGGAAACAATAATGATGATGAGTATATGTTTCTAATGGAGATTATAAAACAAGAAAAAAGAGAGATATTATTACGAGAATATACTTATTTGGATTTTTATAGTTGTCAAATTATCATTCCAAATTTTAGTGAAATTTATCCAATTGATGATTTGATTTACAACAATAAAAATCAAGCTAAAACTATACGAGATATGGTTTTAAATATTCAAAATTATGATTATGAAGATATTCTAAATGCTATATTACCACTTGATAACTCTATGGATGTTGGAAAATATATCGGTGTTATCTTCCAAAATTCATTTACAATATTAGAATTCAAAGCTCAAATTCACATTTTACTTGATGAATTAGAAGATGCTAAAGAACTTTTATTTTATAGTGATCACAAAATTTCTAAAGTTGTCTATGAGATGATACTTTTTGAAGAGGAAAATTTAAATTTCAATGAATTCGAGGAAGGATTAAATGCTATTTTTGGAGAAGATTTAGTTAAGCAATCCATAGAAATTCTATCTGGTGATAAATTCCTAATAGATTTTACTTTTCATCAAGAATATGAAAATATTTTAGCTCTTTATGATACTCTTGGGAGCCTCAAAGTATTACAAAAGAAGATAGATTAAAACTTCCATCTTCTCTCATCTATAAAATAATTTTTTCTTAAAATACAGCTTTATTGATCTTGTTTTCAACTTGAACATCACTGATGCTAATCCAATCACCAACCAAATCTGCATCGCTTACAACTTCTATTTGATTAAAAAATTGATCATATCCAAAAAACTTTCCATCTTTTTCGGTCTCGATCAAAATATCCAAACTACCTTTTGAAGCTCTAAAATCATAATTTTTTGCATCAATTATTGAAGTGAGTTCTGCCAATCTTTTTTTTGCTATATCTCCTGATACTTGCCCATTCATAGTTGCAGATGGTGTTCCATCTCGTTTGCTATAGGTAAATCCATGCAAATGTGTTAAAGGAAATCTTTTTATATTTTCGATAGCATTTTGCCAAATCTCTTCAGTTTCTCCAGGATGCCCAACAATAAAGTCAGTACCCAAAGCATAGTTTTTAGAAGCAATAAACTCAAAAAGCTCTAAGTCACTTTTTAACTTATTTCGTCTATTCATAAGATTAAGCATCTCTTTTGTTGTATGTTGAAGTGCTATGTGCAAATGTTTTCCCATCCAAGGTTCATCTAAAAGTTCTTTAAATTGAGGAGTTATCTGGATAGGCTCCACACTTCCCAGACGAACTCTTCGTACCCCTTTAATCTGAGATATTTTTTGAAGAAGTATTGCTAAACCATCTTTCCCTTCGACCCCTTTTCCATACGAACCTAGATTTGTCCCTGTAAGGATAAACTCTCCAAAACCATTTGAGGCTAAAAGTTTGATTTGCTCTAAAATCTTCTCTTCACCATAACCTCTTGAATTTCCCCTCACATAAGGGATGATGCAGTAACTACAACGAAAATCGCAACCCTCTTGAATTTTAATAAAGGCCCTACTTTTCCCTATCATATTTTCAATAATCGTATTGTCAATATGGTTTAAATCCCCAGCTTCAAAAAAACGACTTTCATTTTTTAAAAGGGTATTGATGTTTTCTTTTTCACTTGCACCAAAAAGGGCATCGATTTTGTTTTCTTTAAAAAGCCCCTCCCCTTTTGTCCACACTCCACAACCTGTAAAAATAACACGAGGATTTTTATCAAACTTTTTAAGTCCATTTATATAACTTCTAGCGGTACTATCGGCACTATTTGTAACTGTACAAGAGTTTATCACCACAATATCAGCTTCAAATTCATCCAAAGTTGTATCAAAATCTTCCAATTTTGACATCATAATCTGGCTATCAACCACATTTGTCCGACACCCAAAGGTTTTAAAATATACTTTTTGTTTATTCATAATACAGGTCCATCAAAAAGACCATTTGCAGTTCCACCAGGCAAAAGAGCCTCAGCATTCATTTGACTATTTGCGACCCTTAAAGTTTGTGTTGGGTAAGCTATATTTATGTCGTCTTCTTTCATAAAAGCATCCAAGATCTCCATACTTATCTTACTTCTAAGTCCCAAAGTTGCATAAGCATTTGTATAATACCAAGCTGAAACAATTATTCCATAAGGTTCAATAAAAGTAAAAACTCTTGGTTCTGCATTTGTATTTTTTAAAACATATCTTGCTTTTAGTGTTGATATCTTTTTTTTAGTAAGCTCCATAAAACCTCTTGAGTGTTTCATTGTAATCTCTGTTGCTATATTTATAGCTTTTTGATGATTTGATTCAAATGTTATAGGGATATCTATTCCATCCCAAACAGTTTTTAATCCATCATATGTATAATTTGTAATTAAATCAGTAAAAATAAAGTTATTTGGAACAAAGAAAATTCTTCCAGATCTTCTTGTTTTTCTATAAGTTGTAAGTGTAATATCTTCTCTAACAGTCATTTTAAATAATGAAATATCAAGAACATCCCCTATCATTTCATAGCTATCTCTACTAACACGAATCCTATCTCCAACTCGAACAGCTCCACTTGTCATAATCACAAACCATCCAAAAATAGACATAAACCAATCTTTAAGAGCAATAGCAATCCCTGCAGATGCAAATCCAAGAACAGTAACCAAATAAGATGCATTTGCGATATAAGAGAAAAGTAAAATAAAGATAATCACAAGAATAAGAAGAAAATTAATCAGCTTATTAGAAGTGTAAAGGGTATCTTCATTTTGTACATATTTTCTTAATCCAATTTTAATTCCAATAGAAAAAGTAATTAAAATTAAAATAATTACTAAAAGCTTAAATGTTCTACCTATTTCATTTGAAATCTTTTCATTTGTTTCTTGTTTTAATTGATCTATTTTTCTACTATAAACTTCATTTGTTGTTGAAACAATATCCGCTACCATTGTGATGTCATTGAGTCTTTTTTGTGCAATTGCCATCTCATTCAAGATAGGATCATTTGGATTTAATTCTAAAATTTGTTTATAGATTCCCATCTCTTCAAGTAAAATACTTACTAAATCGTTTAGATCATCATTCGTTTTTTTGTAGTTTTTTATATTTTTCTCTAAAATTTGAATAAAAGAATAAGCTTCAACAATATTAAAAGGGTTTGAAATGATTGGTATCCCTTCAATTTTATTTGGTTTAATCAAATTTCCTATTGGCGAATCTTTATACTCCTCAATTAGTGATAATTCATTTTCTTTAATTTTGATTTTATTATTGAGTTGATAGGAAAGTTCTTTATACTTCACCCCCTCCCATTCTCCATATTTCTTTACATTAATTTTTATCTCTTCAAGTTCGCGCTTTATATTCTGATATGCTAAATAATTTTTGTATCTACTGATAAAAGGATGTGATTTGAGATTTTCATTGATAATAAAAATATTCTTTTTAAGTTTTATTAATTCTTCATTTTGAATTTGTTCACTTTGTAAATCTACTTTATTTTGGGCCTGTTCTTCATTTGCTAATAATAAAGTTTGAATTAATAAAATCCAAAAGAAAAATATTTTTAAAAATTTCATTTTTGAAATCCTTTTAGAATCTCAATAACATCATTTTTTGAAATCTCATCGGTGATTTTACAATCCCCAATTCCAACTGGCACTATAAATTTAATTTTATCATCAAGTGATTTTTTATCCAAAAAGAAATGATTATAAAAATCTTCCACATCTTTGATGCCGTAAGTTGTTGGAATATCATAACTATCAAGAAGATTTTTTATCCTAATAGCTTCCTCTTGCTTCATCAATCCAACTTTTACAGCCAAATTATTTGCCATAACCATTCCGATTCCTACAGCTTCCCCGTGAAGATATGTTTCATATTGTGTCTCATTTTCTATCACATGACCAAAAGTATGCCCATAATTTAAAGCGGCTCTAATTCCTTGCTCTTTTTCATCTTGCCCTACAACCCAAGCTTTTGTTTGAACTGATTTTTGTATTGCAATTGCTGTATTTTCTACACTATCAAGTCTATTGTTTTCAAGCCAAACAAAAAAATCATTATTGAAACAAACAGCCATTTTAATAATCTCTGCAACTCCAGCACCAAACTCTCTTTTTGGCAAAGTGCTTAAAAAATATGGATCGATAAATACAGCGATTGGCTGATGGAAAGCACCTATAAGATTTTTTCCAAATTTATTATTTATCCCTGTTTTTCCACCAACACTCGCATCAACTTGACTTAAAAGTGTTGTTGGGATTTGGATAAAATCGATTCCTCTTTGATAAATACTCGCAGCAAATCCAGTCATATCACCGATAACTCCACCACCAAAAGCGATTAAAACAGACTTTCGATTGAGTTTTTGAGTAAAACAATGATCAAGTATAGTCAAAATAGTATCCATCGTTTTATACTGCTCCCCATCGGGAATAGTCACTACACTCACCTCTTTTGCCTCTATTTTTAAAAGTAAATAATCAAGATGAAGAGCTGAAATAGTTGGATTGGTCACGACGACCACTTTTGCATTTAATTGTATTGTTTTGAGTCTATTGATGTGTATATCATATGAGCAATCTGGTAGAGTTATATTTACTGTCATTTTTGTACCTGTTTATGATTTTTGTAATGACTTTGATTTTATCTAAATACTACTAAATATTTAGCTTAATTAGCATATTAAGCACTATTAGTTATATCATTTAAATTTATCCTTTTAGATGGAATTATATTTTCATTTGCTACAATTATCTGGCTTTTTATACGGATAAAATATATCTTTTAGTATCAGTACAATAGAAATTACACCTAAACCATTCATAATAAAGTTTGATGGTATATCAAAATAAAAATAACAAATCCCAAGATAGATAATAACAGGATATTTAATAAAATAAAAAAACATTATCAAAGCACCATATAAAGTATTCACCAAATTTCCTTTTTAGATTAATATTTTTTATTGGACGAATTACAATCAATCATACAGTGAAATTTTAGTATTTTAAAACATCATTCCAGTTGATGGAAATCAAGATAATTACATCACAAATCAGTATGTTTTTCAAAAAATAGCTGCTTTTGTTGAGAAGTTTAAAGGCGTTGGTGGACTAATTTAACTTTCCCTATTAGAGTATAGATTAAACGGGAAGATAACTACTCAACATTCTTAATCTTTGATTTGATATAATCGCGACCATGATAATAAACCTA
>DYPS01000060.1 GCA_020719775.1 Desulfosporosinus sp.
CCCCAACCCCAACCCCAACCCCAACCCCAACCCCAGCATCCATACCGAATATCATATCAAAAACAATCAAAGTGCTTTCAATATTTCCAATTTCTTTTATTGTAGTAGTAATATACTGTTTAATCAAGTGTTCAAATAGTTAAGATATGTGGATCAATGATAATTGGTCATATCATGTTTATTATATTTAAATTGGCAAATGGAGTAAGACTCCAAACTCAAAAATCAACTGGCTGCAGCCTATTAACTATTTACCAAAGCTGACTACAACAACGCCAAAAAGTAATCATGATTTCATGCAGAACTCTTGTCGATATTAAACTGGTTCACATGAGTATCGAACTCAACATTGCAATTGCTGAGTATAAATAGTCTCCGCAGAGAATCGCCGCTGTGATAAAAAAACTCAGTAATTGATCAGCTATGTAGTGGACATTCTTACATCAGTCAACATTAAGCTCTATCAAGATAGACCGGTCGAGCAATCCGTCAACATCCCCAAAAATAAAACACAAAAACCTCCCAAAATTACACATGAGCTTTACTACTGGAACATTATAGTTCTTTCACAGATTATGGGCAATTTGGATATCGCGGAGTTGATAGGTATATATGGATGTATCCAGCAAATTAAGCGATGCATTACACTGATAGTCTACGGACTTAGACTAGTCTGATGGTGTTATATCATGTTCTTAAGTTGATGGAACGAGCCAATCGAGTATCTAGCTGTATTGCTGTGATTGAGAAACAAAATAGAATTGTTAATTGCTGTAAAAAAATTAGTAAAGAGGAACAGAGTTTTCGAATTTTATCAGAGATTTTGTATAGAAAGGCATTGCTTAAGATAGGTATTGTGTTTTATTATGAAGGTATGATAAATAGTGCAAAAGTTACCAATGGAATTATATTTGCTTAAACGGAAGAGAAAAAATAATAGTAAATTGTGGAAATAAATGGAATTTCTATAGTTATTCATATGCAATTTTTGCAGTGCTAGGCTGAGTATCTCTCCAAAAACTATTCTCAGGCTGTAAAAATACTATCGTAGATATTGCAACAGGCATAAAATTCAAAGCGAAAGGAAATAATTAAAAATTTAGTTGATCATAACATGGCTGTGATACTTACCAATATGAAACAGACGAATACTGGGCAGTTGATGTTTAAAAAATCATTGGGATTGTTTATGGCTAGTAAGGAATTGGAAAATAGTAATTAGAAAATAGGATTGGTGAGCAGCTGTCAGGATAATATGATAGTTGCTGCGATTATGGGGAAGAATCAGAATTATTAGATGATTTACTAATCATTTAAAACTTATGGCTATTGCGCTTCATATAAATTAGCTTATCGGAAAGCTCAAATATGCTTGAACTATTATCACTAACTGCTACAAAATCCAGCACGCGTATTAACCCATCAATAAATCCACGATTTTTATGAAACAGTGTATTATTATCCAAATATGCCTTATTTTCAGCAAAAAGGAAAAAATAAAAATCCAAACTATACGAATGGTAAGTATTACTTTAGAAGATATATACTTCCCAAATGGCAGAGCGATTTGAATGAAAATTATACCCTTGAATAATGTGTTAAAAAGGTAGATGATGTCAAAGAGGATTAATCGCTGTTAAAACCTGTTGGTAAAGAAGAAATTAAGAGATAGGCTTCGAAGGATCGAAAAAAAGATAAATCTGTTAAGCAAAAAAATAAAAAGGAGGAATAAAATTTCCCAAGTACTGCGGATAATGTAAAAGAGAATAAATAAATTAAAAATATTTCTAAATTGCAATAAATTCTCTAGCTTGCTTCAACATTCCTTAAAAAATCTTTGACCATTCTTGAAAAGTAAAAGAGCATTATTGTAACTCTTGAAGGTCAATAGAAAGGTCTTACAGTTCAAGTAAATGAGTATTTTTTTCTTAATGATAGAAAATTGTTTAACGAATACATTTAATTCAAAAGCAGCATATATTCTCAACTTTGCTATATTTCACTATGCTGTCATGATTGGCTCAAAACAATTCATTATGCTCAATAATATCAAACTTACGAAAAGACTTATCAACTTCAAAGTAAAACACCAGCCCAACAAAAAATATTCTATAACATCATGACATATCGTATGGAGGCATTGAGTGAGTTAAATAGAATTCCTAATGCCTATGAAGTAATGCATGATGTTATAGCCAATATTGATTATTCTTAAAATTTACTTCCGGCTAGAAGTACATCGAACCAGCGTAGATCTCCTCTCAGTTAGAACCAGGCATGACATTCTTCGAAAAGACAAGCCAGTATAACAACTTTTGCTACAACATATCTATACTGCACAGTCGGGATAATAAAATTCCTGAAGCTTTTCAAGCGATTCAAAAGATTTTGCAGCAAATGAGACTTTCTCCTTCGAATCCTCAGTCAAACCTTCCACTCTCATTGATTGATCTTCTTGTGCATTACAATTTAAGAACAGGAAATACGCAATCAGCAATACAGATGATCAAGCGCCGTCGAATTTTGAATCTTCCGATTGTAATGGGTCACTATCAGCCGATCTTATCGGTAACAAAGTGATGAAGTGCAATGATGATGGTTTTCAACAATTCTGTCAACTCATAATTTCTATAATTAGTCAATGAGAACAAAATTCAGTTTATTTTGTTTGAAATTTGTTAGTAATTTATAATATTTTAACGAACTAATGCATACCCCTCAAAAACTATAGCAGTAAATAACTGCTAGGATTAATAACTAATCACCAACTAAATATGATATGGATTTCTATAAGAGAAAAGTCAGCAGACTCTAAAATGATTGTAACACTCTTCAAGAGGATCTTAATAAAGCAAGGATTAGACTCAGACGAGCTTAGGATTATTAATTGAAATATGAAATGATTTTAAAGCAGAATACTAACCTTCAAGGAGAACTGGATAAGCGAGAGAAGTAGTTGTGCCAAAAGAAGTCATAAATTGAAAATATGAAGCAAAAAGTAGAAGAAAAAAGTACGAAAACTGATGATCATTCCAAGGAAAGACTGTAACTGCAAAGAGAAGTTTAAAAGTGGAAGTTGAAGTCTGAATAATCTGAAGAAAAGAGAATTGCGTTTATGTTCGAAAATCGGGAAAAATCAGATTTAAATCAAAAAAGATAGGTTGAGGGAATGAAAAAATAGTTTGTTGAGAAAGAAGAAAGTTATCAATTTCAAATTAGGCAGCTTAAAAAAACTTTAAATTAAAAGGAAAATATTTAAGGAGTGATAAGTAATCGTGTGTAAAAAGTTAGAAACTAAAAAAATTAAGAAATCAAAAGGTTGCAGGAATATATATAAAAACAAAGAATTGCAAGTGATGAAGTTTATAAATAAAAAAGTGAAGAGCTTGACAAACTGAGAGATAAATTTGAAAAAATATTTAACTTCTAACTGTAAAATCTGAAAAAAAGTGTTGACGATCAGGATTAACTCTTCAACATCTAATTAAACGGATTTAGATAAATGATCAGTATAAAAAATGACTAGATATCCAAATTACTCTAACGTCTACGCAACTAATCATAGTAGCATCAGCAATAGCGCGAATAGTTCCAATTTTAAATAAATATGCTAAAGTAGCGCATTTATACAACAGAGCGCGAGAATGAGTTGTAGTTGGATAGTATTAAGGAGAGACTAACTAAGATACACGCAAGTGATATCGAAAATATTGAAAAAAGATATAATAGTATTGTGGATGGTTTAAAGGGTGAGAGAAAAGAATTTGAAAGACAGTTAAAGGAAAAAGATAAAATTGTTGAATCTTAGAAAAGATAGTATGAACGTATGCAGGCTGATATGCATGATCGTTTGAAAGAAAGAGATACACGTATTGAGCATCTCCAAGAACGTATTAAGGAGCATGCAGATTTAACAGATAACTAGGTAAAGAATTTGCATCAATCTTTTCATCAAATTGAATCTGAGAAGGAGTTAATCATATCCGAGTATCAGGGCAATGTTGGATTTTTAAACCAGCAGCTGTCTAAGTAAACTGTGAAAAATGAAACTTTAAATGCGACAGTTAAGTCGATGCATGAGGAACTGGTAAGAGTCAGAAAAGATTATGCTGAGAGTATGCAAATTTTGGAGGCTAAGTGGAAGGAAGAAAGAAAAGAATATGAAGAGGAAAAGCAGCATTTGAAGGAGAGGCATGATAAAATACAAGATTAGAATAGAGAAAAAGAGAGAGAATGGAAAATGAAAGAGAAGCAGCTGTAAAGATTAAGATAGAAATAGTAAAGATAAAAAAATAAATTACAGTTTATTATATAATAAATGGAGAGAGATACTGAAAGATTGAATAATTATATCAAGCAATTGGATGACAGTTTAAAGAGATAATTAAAGAAGAACCAAACATCTACTTTGGATACTGGAGGAATAAGAAGGTAGTTAAATTCTTAGTTGGAAAGACAAAAATCATAGTTGTAAGCTATTAAGAGAATGGAGGTTGATCAGCTTCGTAAAAAGATGGAGATTTAATTAACGCGTTTGATGATTGATAACTAAAAGCTGCAGAACAATTTACTTCAAAAAACTATATCTTTGGAGAAAGTAGAAGATGAGTTTAAGAAATTAGAGCATGTCAATAAAAATATTGACAAAATTAATAAGGAGAAGTTGATTTAGTATGAAAAGAAGATGGCCACTCTTAACAGTTAGATTAATCTTACCCAAACCCTCTATAATAGATTTATGGAGGTTAGGTCTCAGCAAGGAAGTTAGCAGCCTTGATAATCTATAATATTTTTACATAAAATCAAAATTTAAGTTTTAAATAATTAACTTCAGTGAGAGTTGAACTATAGTTGATCCAATTTAAGTTAGTTATGGTTTAACTCAATTGTTGGCTTTGTTATTAATATATTATTTCCTGTTCAATCAACAAAGATGGAGTTGACCGAATAAGAGAAGAAAGCTGAGTTGGAACTTAAAAAAATAGAGAAAAAGTAAGAGGAGTAAGTCGATTCTTCAGATGATTAAAAGTAATAGCCAAAAGAGGGAGGTGAAGTCAATGCAGACAAGAAGAAAAAGAAGAAAAAGAAAAATAAAAAGAAGAAGAAAACAGCTGAGAATAACGAGACCGAAGTCTCCAAAGAGGGAGAGCAGAAACCTAAAGAAAATGTAGGTTTTGAGGATGACAATCCAGAAACTCAAACCAATGAAATTTTTAGATGTCTTGGAGGATGGAAAACTCCCATCAAACACAAATTCCCCAATAATCAATTCCAAGGTTATGGGCCAAATGAAATACATGAGTACAATGTGCCAAGAGTTAAGACAGAATAGCTTAAGATGAAGGAAGCTTTTATGGAGGAAAATCTTCAATCCATGCGCAAGGCAGCATAAATACAAAGACAGGTCCGTAGATTTACACAACGCATCATAAAGCCAGGAAGAAAACTCATTGACATTTGCGAATAACTATAAAACTACAACAGAAAGCTCGCTCCTTAAAAAGGTTTATAATCAGGAATTGCTTTCCCAACAGGTTGTTCATTGAATCATGTGGCAGCCCATTATACTCCAAATCCAGGAGATAACACCGTTATAACTTATGACGATGTTTGCAAAATAGATTTTGGAACTCATGTAAAAGGGAGAATAATAGATTGTGCCTTTACTGTGGCTTTTAATCCAGTTTATGATAATCTTTTGATGGCTGTTAAAGATGCTACTAACACCGGATTGAAGGAGGCTGGTATTGATGCTAGATTGGGAGAAATTGGAGCTAAAATTCAAGAGACTATGGAGTCCTATGAGGTTGAGATTAAAGGGAGAGTTTACCCTGTCAAGGTTGTTAAAAATTTGAATGGACATTCTATTGATCCTTATAAGATTCATGCTGGTAAGACAGTACCTTGTGTAAAGACCAACACAAATTAAAAAATGTAAGAAAATTAGCAATATGCTATTGAAACTTTCGGTTCAACCGGTAAAGGTTACGTACGCGAGGATGGAGACTGTTCTCACTATATGAAAGATTTCCATATTCCTGCAAATGCAAAGATTCCAGCCAGATCAAAAGCATTCTATAATTTCATATCATAAAAGGTATTACTTTATATTATTTTAGTATAGTACTCTCTGCTTTGCCAAACGTTGGTTATAAAAATCATAATTCCCAAGCTATGTTCTTCCTTTGAGGGATTTGGTTCAAAATGGTATTATTAATCCATATCCTCCACTTTGTGATCAGGCTGGTAGTTATGTAGCACAATGGGAGCATACATTTATTTTGAGACCTTCATGCAAAGAAATTCTTTCAAGAGGAGAAGACTTTTGATTGTAGTATCGTTCAGAGTGATTCAATCAAATTATATCAAATTAAATATAGATATTTATGAAACTTTTCATGCCTGTTTGATTAGAGCAAATTAAATAAAAATCGAGGCAAAAACAGCATGTATTGTAAATGAAGAGTTGTATTTTGCTCCATTTTACAAACAATTCATGTCAATATTTTTTCAATAATTTTGATTAAAAAATATCTAAGGCAGTTTATATATCACTGCTTCACTATTCTCGTTTGGCTGCTCCTTCCTTTCCATCCTTGTGGTTGAGTAGATATTGAGCAACAAATTCGATGGGATTGGCAGGTCTACTTAAATGATGGTATACCTTTCTTTGGCTACTTCAGTGAGGGCTTGTAGGATGACGGGAACGACTGTATTATCTAGATATTGTCTGACTGGCATGGTTTTCAAATCTTTGGTCTTTATAACTAAGGTGTTACCTCGCTTGACATTTCTGATATTAATATTATTATTCAAACTAATCATATTTATTTTGATTGATTTAGATCAAAGCTTTAGATAATTACTCCTCTTTTTTGAATATATACCTAATTTTAATTTATTTATAACCAACAATTATTGAAATCAATTCATCAAAACAATAACATCAAAATTAAAATAATCTATATGCTATAAACTTTTTATGCTTCAGTTTTATTTACAAAATAAAGGCTATTTTTTGGCCATAAATGAATATAGTAAATCTTTTGAAGAGAATTCATTTTGTATTTTGTATCAATAAGTACAATCATGAAGTGGTTTATGATAATTAGAGAAGATGTTGGATTTGTTTAGAAAGGTCGCGTAGCTCAGTTGGTTAGAGCGTTGTGCTAATAACGCAACGGTCGTGGGTTCGATCCCCACCGTGACCATTTTTTATTATTACTCAAGATAAGCAAATCTATCAACATTTTTTAATTCGGATATTTCTTTTACAATGTAGGCAGAAAACTAAGCACTACAGACCATCGCCAACAAGTTCAATCTTGAAAAGGGTCTCACTAACAACCTTATTAAATCCGAACCACCAGTTAAGAAAGCTTTTCTTGAAGTCATACAACATTCAGGACTCTAAGCTGGAGAGAAAAAGATAGGAAATATGCTCTATTCCATCGCCACTAAACTACCCATCACAATCGAAAGATTCAGACAACCACTTGCTCAATTTGTAGGCTCGGGAGATATATCAAATCCAAACCAACTTGACTTCACCATTGATTACTTGAAGAATGCAGAGTTAAAAGGTGGAGTTGATATTGAGAAGTTGAAAAAAGATTGTGGAGTTGGAGTTAAATTGTCAAATGAAGAGATTACGGCAATTATTCTTAAACAAATTGAGGGATGCGGATAAAAATCTAAAAAATTTGAGTTTCTCAATAAAGTGAAAGATCAAATACCTTTTGTTTAGGGAAAGATCTTGAAAGATTTGTTTGAAGCAACTTGGAAATCAAAGGGACTCCCTGATAATGTAGCAGTTGAGAAAGAGAAAAAAGTCGAAAAAAAAGTTGAAAAAGTCGCAGCAAAGACTGAGTAAGTCTAATAAGTGTTTCATATTAAAGATATTTCCGAATTAATTGGCAGATAAATGAAATCAGCAGTAAACTCTAAATAATTGCTTCAAGATCGTATTAATAAATTTGGAGATATCGTTCTTACTCGCTTCCCTCCTGAGCCCAATGGATATCTTCATATCGGTCATTGCAAGGCTATGCGTTTCAATTTCATGCAAGCTAAGATTAGTAAAGGAAAGTGTTATCTCCGTTTTGATGATACAAATCCAACAAAGGAAAATATTTAATATATCGAAAATATTAAAGAAAATATCAGCTTTATGGGGTATGAGCCTTGGAAGATCACTCACGCTTCAGATAACTTTGATTTGCTTTATAGCTATGCTATTCAACTCATCAAACAAGGAGATGCATTTGTTTGCTCCGAGTCAGCTTAATAAATGAGAAAGAAAAGAGGATAAGGTCTTCCTTCAAAAGATAGAGATAGACCAATCGAAGATAACTTGAGAATATTCGAATAAATGAGACAAGGATTACATGAAGAAGGTGCTTTTTCTCTTCGCGCTAAAATCGATTATAAAAATGCCAATACAACTCTTAGAGATCCAGTTATCTACCGTATCAAATTCCACTCTCATCCTCATGTTGGTGACAAATGGTGCGTATATCCTCTCTATGACTATACTCATCCTATCTGCGACAGTTTCTAGGGTATTACTCATTCTCTATGCTCTCTTTAGTTTTAAATTCGAAGATAGCTCTATTATTGGGTATTGTAAAGACTAAACATCTATCGTCCTCATGTATGGTAATACTCTCGTTTGAATATTACTTATACTGTACTATCTAAGCGAAAATTGCATGAATTGATCTTTAAGAATTGGGTCAGTGGTTGGGATGATCCTCGAGTGTTGACTATTAATGGAATGAGAAGAAGAGGTTATCCAGCTGAAGCTATTAATAATTTTTGTGATACTATTGGTGTTACTCGTCGTGGTAATGAAAATTATATCAATTTTGGAGTGTTGGAGAATTAAGTTAGGAAATATTTGGACATTCATGCTCCTAGAACAATGGCTGTTCTTGAGCCTGTTGAGCTTATTATTGAAGGTCATTAAACTCAATAATTGAGTGTTGCTCTCTTCCCTAAGGATGAAGCAAAGGGTTCTCGTAAAATATTATTCAGTAATAGAATTTATGTGGAGAGATCAGATATTAAGCTTGTTGATGAAAAGGGATTTTATGGAATAGCTCCAAATAAGATCGTAGGTTTAAAGTATGCATCAACTATCTTCATCAAAGAGGTTAAGTCATAGAACGGAGTTGTTACTTCCGTTATTGCTGAGATAGACCCAAAAGTAATATTTAGTTTATTTAGAAAACAAAGCCTAACTCATATTTGAATTGGCTATCAGTATAAGAATCATTTGAGTGTTAAGTCCGCAATTACGGATTGTTGTTCAACATTTAAAGACCAGGAGATGCTGATGATTACTTGAATCATCTAAACAAAAATTCATTGGAGGATATAAAGGGAGTGAAGGTGCATAAAGACGTGCTGAACAATATAACAATGTAATCTCGCTATCAGTTCGAGCGTAAGGGTTACTATTGTTTGGATAAAGATACTAACTTGGAGAATAAGCGTTTGATATGGAATTTAACAGTGGGACTAGTTGATAGAAAAAAATGATTGTAGTTTGTGATTGTGATATCTCATTGAATGTCCGCGGATGGGGTTACTTTTGTGGATGTGGTTGATAGATAATAATGAGTGTAGGTTTATGAGTATGAGTTTACCCTACGTTATTGTATTTGTCCAATGATGTAATATAATTTAATACGACGACAGGAATACGTGCTGTTGAAATTAAAGGGTAAAATATATATTTATTGTTAGTTGATATTAATGGAGAAAGATCTTTTGCCTAGGCCGGGACATTTCCTCTTCACTTCTGAGAGTGTGACTAGTGGTCACCCCGACAAGCTCTGTGATTATATCTCAGATTCTATTCTTGATGCTTGCCTCACCAAGGATCCTAACGCAAAGGTAGCATGCGAAAGTGCTGTCAAGAACTCAATCTGCATGGTTTTTGGAGAAATTAGTGCTTAGGGAGAAATTAACTTCGAGCAGGTTGCCCGTCAGGCTATTAAAGAGGTCGGATACAACAGCAACGAAATCGGAATGGATTACAAAACAGCCACTATTATTGTTGCCATTGATAAACAGTCACCTGATATTGCACAGGGAGTACATATCGACCGTGCTGAAGAGGATATTGGTGCTGGAGATCAAGGATTAATGATTGGATATGCTTCGAATTAGACTGAAGCATATATGCCACTTACTCATGATCTTTGTAGTAAACTTGTACGAAGACTTGAATAGTGCCGTAAATAAAAAATTGTATCTTGGATGAGACCCGATGCTAAAGTTCAAGTTACTGTCGAATATAAGCGTGATGGACATGACATCATTCCTATCAGAGTTCACACAATACTCATATCTTGTCAACATGATTCAGATGTTACCAATTAAAAAATCAGAGAAGAATTAGTTAGCTTAGTTATCAAGTCAGCTGTTCCTGAAAAATGGTTGATTAATACTCGTTATGTATTGAATCCTAGTGAGAAATTCGTTATTGGTGGTCCAGCTGGAGATGCAGGATTAACTGGCCGTAAAATTATTGCTGATACTTATGGAGGATGGGGAGGACATGGTGGAGGAGCTTTCTCAGGCAAAGACCCTACAAAGGTTGACAGATCTGCTGCTTATGCTGCTCGTTGGATTGCTAAAAATTTAGTCGCTAACGGATTTTGCAAAAGAGCTATGGTCCAGGTGGCTTATAGTATTGGTATTGCTCAACCTTTGAGTATTTACGTTGACAGTTATAACACTGTTAGTGAAGGTATTTTTTTATTTATTTAGGTTACAATGATGAAGATCTTCAAGGAATTATTCATCGTAACTTTGATCTCCGACCTGGAATGATAATTAAAAACTTCGATTTGAAGAGACCTATCTATAAAAATACTGCTTCTGGAGGACACTTTGGAAGAGATGAGTTTGCTTGGGAGAAAGTAAAGGATCTCAGTCATGAGAAAAAACAATGATTTCTATGAATATAGACTGATTATTTCAGATTAATAGTCAAGTAGTGATAAAAAAAGTTAAATATATGATTACTTTTATTTCTTTCTTCAATTATTTTAATTATCCCAAAATTAATTGCATAATGCATGATTAGTAAACTGTAGATAAAAAATGAAGAAATTTCTGAATATTAATTCAAGTCGATGTTACCCAATAAGTAATAGTGAAATATATAATAATGAAATGATTAATTGTCTATATTTTTTCGAAAAAATAAAAAATGCATCAGCCGGGAATCGAACCCGGGTCGACAGCTTGGAAGGCTATAATTCTACCTCTAAACTACTGATGCTCACTAACATACTCCCATCTTCAAAAAATATATACAAGATTCCAATAAATAAAAAATTTATGACAAAATTCCTATCTTAATAATTAATTAATTCATATATCCTTAATGATTGTTAGATCTAGTATAGATAATTAATAGTGATGAGAAAGTCATTTCTTTTTGTAGAATTTATCGTTCATGATTTAGACTGTTTGAACTAATTTTTATGGATTTTATGCTCGAATCCATTCTTTAAAAGTAGCAAATGCGAATTTCCTCATTTTCTTTTGATTTTTAAGCCAGTCAAAATAAAAATTGAATATTTAATTACGATATTATTTCTCGAAAATACGATTAATTAAGTGACAGCAAAATAACTACATTTTCACTTGAGAACGGAGCGGAATGTTGACGCTGATAGCTTTGTGTGCTTTTGAAAAGACATGTCCAACGACTAATCGATAAGGTTACTTGAAATCTGCAAATTTAGGAGCGTGGGGAGTAAAGTAATCTTTAAGTTTATTGATTGTATTATTTTTCATATTAGAGTCAACTTGAGCGCCTAAGGCTTATATTTGAGCCATTAATTATTTTTGTTTCTTTCTGCACTATTAACTGTCATTTGCGAAAGGTTGAAGAATGGTGAGAGCAATCTTCTTAATATAGTATTAAAAGCAGATTTATTCCCAAGGATTCAAAAAATTGAGCTTTTTGACTGATTGTAGAACTTATTACAGAAAAACTGCTTTTTATTTTTAAAATAATGTTTATTCATCTCCACTTTAGCTTTATGTTGAAACTGAAGTAATGGTGAGTTTTTGATCTCCATGAAAGTATTTGTATTTGCGTAGATCATCAATGGTGATACGATCTTAGGGATCAACAGCAAAGATTTTGTTGAAAATTTAAGTTAAAACATCAAATGTTTATTTACTTATTGAGGCGTTTTGTTTAACTTTCATCTTTTTAAGATTGAATCCTTTGAGACATTTAGAATTGATCTCATATTCCATATTGATGCCTAAATAATTTTTGTAAATACTTTTGAATGGAAAATCTCCGAAGAGCATGCGATAAAATAGCACTCCGACTGCCCAAACATCAACTTTGTTGCAATAAATGCTTTTTTTGAATATTTATGGAGCCATATAACTAGTTGTGCCACAAAAAGTGTTAACATTTTAATCATCTTAGCGGCAAAAGCCTAAATCGCAAATCTTAGTGATATAACCAAAAGGTTCTTTTTTTTCTGGGTCAGTGACAAGCAAAATATTCTCAGCTTTAATATCGCGATGAATGAGATTATGTTGGTGGATATGTTTCAGCCCCTCTAGGACGCTGTTTACAATATGGGTGGCTTCTGAAAATGTAAACAATCCATTTTCTCTCGATGTTTGAGCCGAGTAAATATTGCCCTTATCGCAGTATTCCATAACGATGAAGATCCATCCTTCGTCTGGGTTAAAGAGTGAATACCTTCGAATGTGCGCACTAATGCGACGATGTTTTTATGGTCGAGTTCGCGCATGCTGTTGATCTCCTGCTCAATGTATTTCACCAGATAAGGCTTTTTGGCGAACTGTTTCTTATTGATGCACTTCACAGAGTAGACTTCGTTCTCCGCTGATTTGAGCTCGATCTTCTCGACTGAAAAAACGAACGAGAAGGCGCCCTGGCCTAGTTTCTTCAGCGGGTGCAAATTATTTTTCTTAAGTATCTAGCGGCACTGCCGCAATAATGCGTCCTCCATCATGTTCTCTCTTCGAATTTATAGAATTATTTTTATCCTTTATTAAAGGTCAATATAATTCAGCGTTTTCTCACATTCTTCTCAGCCCTTCTCCTTATAATATTGACAGTTTCACAAATCTTTACAAGAAAAGGTGAACATCATGGAGATTCTAGTCAATTTTGAACAATTGGGGCTTATTGTTAGAATGGAGGGGTTCAACTATAAAAAACAATTAATCTTCTACAAATCAAACATTATAATCGAATATGAAAAGACACTTTTGTTTTAGTTCCATTCTTATCTACTGTTTTAAACTCTATTGAGTAAGTAGGAAGATTGACATCCCAATAATAATTTAATTTTAGTAAGATTTTCAAAATATTGTTATATTGATTCATACTCAAATCAGAATTTTAAAACTATATTTTTTCAGCCCAAAAGAGAAAAATAGAATTCAGTTCAAAAAAAATCAATCGTTTGAATCAAAAATAGAAGATTAACAGTCAAAAAAATTATTTGATAAATCAAGCAAAATATACAATTATCATTCAACATCAACAACATTTCTTTTTCTGTTTTTCCTGTTGACCAGTTTTCAATTTAAACTCCGCTTTCTTTTTGCGTAGTTCATCCACAACGGTATTTTTATCTGCTTCCGAGCTGCCTGTTCCAAATTTTTTAATGCATGCTCTAGTTAAGGTTTAATACGCTTCATTAACGCCATCTCCTGTTTTAGCGCTAACTCTCATACATGGAATTCCGTGTTTTAATGAAAAAGTTGCTAGTTGATCTTCCTATACTTCAAAACTTTATGAGTCTGCTTTATTACCAACAATCACTATTTGCACATCTTTTTCGCCATATTTCTTAATTTCCTCGAGCCAAAACTGTTCTAAGTTCTCTAATGTTTTTTTGACTTTCAAGTCGAAGACTAACATGATGCCTTGTGCATTTTTATAATATGCGCTAGTAATGGTTCGGAATCGTTCCTGACCAGCAGTGTCCCAAATTTGTAGCTTCACATTTTTGCTATCGACTTATAAAGTTCTAAGTTAGGAGGAAATACTTGAATTTAAAATCAACTCCTATGGTCGCGAGGTAAGACTATTCAAAGGCATCATCTGCAAATCTTCTTAAGAGTGAGGATTTGCCAACTGAGCTGTCTCCGATTAGGACTATTTTGTATTGAACGTTATGGGTCATTACTACGGATATTTACCAATTATTAATGTTAATATTAAGGAATGCAAATGATAAGCAAAAAATGATAAAGAATGTGTATAATAAGTTGAAAACAATTATTTGTACTTCTCAATCATGAATACTTTTGATAAAGCAGGCTAATGTTGATACATCTCTATCAAAGCGACTATGATGATGTTAATTTTTTGCTCTTAGGCTGTCTAATTGAATATTATTTTATAATATTAATTAATTTCCAATGGTAATTTTGTGATAATTCAGAGTAGAGGTACCCCATCCTTCGGTAAACGACACACTAAGACTCACACTCTTTGCAGACGTTGCGGCAGAATGTCCTATCATAAGCAGAAAAGCACATGCTCAGCCTGCGGATACCCAGCCGCCAGACTGAGAAAGTACGGATGGTCACTCAAAACCCAAAACAGAAAAGGAACTGGAACTGGCAGAACCAGATATCTTAAGACCGTCTCCAGAGTCTATAAAAATCAAATCAAAGGACTTAAGAACTGATCACATCCTATTTAAACTTATTATTATCTTGCTGTAAAACAAGCTCATTCACTCTAGCATCTAAGCTGACATATGCTTAAGCGATCTGCATTCTTGTATGTTATTAATATTTAATAATTAAAGATATTTTTTGGATGTTGTAGGTAAGAAGTAATATATACAAAAACAGTAAAAATCATTGTAACTTTTTTATTTTGGTTTTGGGCAGATGCATAGTAAACAATTTGAATTTAAGCAAGTCATGACATTTTGGTCTCTGATTCGGATCTTTTTGAACCAAGCATTCGATGAATTCTTTGGCTTCAGGAGGGATGTCAACTGGATAATCAATCTTATTTTTGTCTACCTAACTCACATTAAAATTACATTGACGATTTTCTACATTATTATGTTTCTCTTTTCGCCTTAAAATGGAACTCTCCCTGTCAGCAATTCATAAGTTAGAACGCCAATACACCAAATATCGACTGAAGTATCGTAATTTTTTCTTTAAAGAATTTCAGGTGGGGCATAATCGAAAGTTCCACAATATGTTTTTCTTGATGTTTCAACCACTGCAGACCATCCAAAATCACATAATTTTGCCACCCCTTCTGATGAAATAACAATATTTTCAGGTTTGATATCTCTATGAGCTATCGATTTATCGTGCATATAAGCTAAGGCTTCAATGATATCTCTTAGATACTCTACAGCTAATTTGATAGGCATGCAGGTGACTTCATTGAGATAGTCAAATAGTGTTCCTCCATTCATATATTCCATAACAAGATATATTTCTGAAGATTACTTGAATACTCCATAAAATTTTACTATGTTTGGATGATCGAGACATGAATGAAGACGAATTTATTTTGTGAATTGCTAAACCATTTTGAATTCAAGCATTTTTTTAGTTTATATTTTTTTTATTGCTGCTATAAAACCTGTTTAGTGATGACGTGATAAAAAGACCTCTCCAAATTTTCCCCTCCCTAGAACCACTCCTAACTCAAAGCCATTAAGTATTTTTGAACATTTTTTTGGAGTTTTTACTGTTTATATTGATTGCTTTTACTTATTTTTATTTTAAATTATTTCATTTAAAGTTCGAAAAACTTTCTTCTATTCGATTTCCGCAATCGTCGCAGCAGTTGTTCGACTTGTCGACGATATTTTGCAAGGGTTTTCTAGTATTGTTTTATATTTTGTTGGAGTTCTTGAACTCTCTACTGCACTTTATACAAGCTGCTTTTATGTACCATATTTTGGTGGAGTTTTTCCTGCTCCGTTGACTACAAAAGAATGCTTATTTTCCAAATATTTCTTTTCACCTGGTTTAAAGAAAGTTCCTGGCATTTCTTGAGCAACTGTACGATTGAGATGTTGCTGAGTCTGCTTGAAATTATCATTTTGCTGTGGTGATCGTCGAAGTTCTGATTGAGTGACTACTTTGTTTATTGGATTGAAATGGGTCGTATTTCTTAAATTTGAATAATCAAATTTTCTTAAGATGTTTTGACAAGAACCTCTCAAGAGTGGTTCACTAATTGGTTCGTCGAAAACAGGAGTATTTCTTGCTCTTTGATCCATTTGCTAATGCTTGTTTGGTGGGTACATCGGCTGTGATGGTTCATTCATTGTGAACTTTTTTTTTACAAGACTTTATACTCCTTAGATTTTGTTCTCGAGTGTTCTTATTGATGAGGTAAAGCCTTATTGATTATGAGTATAGTTTGGCATTGGGAAACCTTTGCTCGGCGGACTGCGTATTTGTGGTGGATCTGGCATTTGATAGCCGTATGAGTTTCTGAGAAGGTTAACTCCGTTGTAGTTGCCTTGCATTTTTTTATGGCGAAGAGTATCAACTAAAATATTACAATACAGGAAGCATTAACTAACAAAAAAGCATTATTTTACGCCTTCATAATAAGATTATTAGTTCCATTAAGACGAATGCTTTATTATATTTTTCTATGATTTATTTCTAAGATTATTTTCGAAAGGACATCTCAAACATTATAATAATGGACAGTTGGTAAAAGTCAAATAATTTAGCAATCATTTATATTTTTTTACTAAAATTATTTATTGTTAAGCTTCAAATGCTATAAAATAAGTGGATGGACTATTATTGTTAAAATTTATCAATGTAAAAATGATTGCTTCAGTTATTGATTGGATCTTAGTTTTAACTACCTAATTTTTGATAAGAATTAAAATGTTAGTGTGGTTCAAAACTGTAATAATATTCTATAATTTTCTCAAATGATTAGACTCCTAATCATATTTTAATTGCTTGTTGTCTTGACGAACTGCTTATAAGCTCCCTTAAACATTTCTATTGATCATAGTTTCAATTTCTGGATTTTTAAATAAAAGATTAATTACTGTTACAGCCAATGCTATTATAGGATTAAACATAACTTAGTAAAAATCAGTCGAAGACTGATATTTTAAATGATAATAGTTTATTGAATTGGGAATTGAGATTGTTAATCAGAAAGAAGATTATAATCAAGAGGGAGCTATAAGGAATAAAAGAAATTTTGAATTGTAAAAATATATTTATTTTAAGAAATACGAAAAATGATAGGCTTGGATTAGGAATGCAAAAATAGAGAAATGGAGAGATCTTACTAAAGTTTTGAGGTTGGTGCATTCACTGTTTTCTACCAAGTCTAATAGAATTCAAAATAATAATATTTTAAAAATGAAGAAAATGGAATAATACGAATCAGCATCAAATGACGAGGAAAACAACTCATGTTGCATCATATGCTGCGATAATTCTCCAAACGTATTGAACAAATTATCTAGGCTACAACAAATTCTTGCAATCATAAATTTTGCTCAGCTTGTCTCTAACACTGGTCAAAAGTATTCATTTTGATATTCAGACTAAACGTACATGTCCAATTTGTCGTAAATTTTATACAGGGATTAAAAAAATTAGAGAGTGTGCAGTCTCTCCTAATCTTCATTGGAAGAAGTACATAGTAAAACATCAAATAGCTATAATGAGCTATGGAGTGATGTGTAATGGGTTTGTGGATACAACCAACACCTTAACTCCTATTTTGCAGCTGGTGCCTTTCACATATTCAGTCGATTCTTATTATATTATTTGATTATCAATTTTATTGTCATTCTGTTATATGTTAAAAAATATAATCAATTGAGAGGGAAGATATAACTTAGAATGCTTGTGAAGGTGATAAAAAATGATTAAATCCATATTTCAAAGATTTAAATATGTAGTAAATTCCCTTGGGGTTGGGGTTGGGTTTGGGGTTGGGGTTGGGGTTGGGGTTGGGGTTGGGGTTGGGGTTGGGGTTG
>DYPS01000142.1 GCA_020719775.1 Desulfosporosinus sp.
TAAAATCTATGCTGATTTTTGGAAGATTTCGGGCTGAGATCTGCAAGTGGCTCAGAATATATTCATATAGATAAAGCATGGGATATTACAACTGGAAGTAAAGATTTTTTAATTGGAATAACTGACAAGTTTGGAATATTTCATTATAAACATGAAGATTTAGATGGAAGATTTTCTGAAGTAATCAATACAAAAGAAATCAATACAAGTGTTAAAGAAGTTGTAACACATGGAACAGGTGTTGCTGGAGCAATTGGGGCAATTTCTAATAATGGAATAGGAATGAGTGGAATCAATTGGACGACACAACTAGTAGGTGGCAAAGGAAACTATGCTGGTCTTCTTGAGACCATTGAAAAAGATAAAGTTTTGCTAAGTAGTAATTCATGGGCATTAGCTGGTCATATTCCAAATGATTTCAATTCTACTGATGATAAAATGGTTGAAAAGAGAAATGAAAAAGTTCTAAATGGTTCAAGAAAATATTTAAAGTTGACAAAAAAATATGAAAATAAACTATTTGTTTGGTCAGCAGGAAATGGTGTAGGGAATGGTGCCAGTACAAGTGGTTTTTACGGTGTAGATGGACGCCATTATAGTTCTGCTTTGCATTATTCTAAAGAGGGTCTTTTAAAGAAACAAAATAATGTTATTTTTGTGTCTGCTTTATCAAAAGATAGTAAGCTAGTTTATTCTTCAAATTGGGGAGAGAGCATAGACATAGCAGCACCTACAGGTTATAAAAGTACAAAGAAGGATAATAATGGTACTGTTGACGATTATTACGAAGGTAGCAAATATGGCACTAATAAATCTGGTGGGTTTACTGGTACATCAGCAGCAACTCCTGTTGTTGCTGGTGTAGCTTCTCTTATCTTTTCACTAAATAAAGATTTTACAGGAGGTGATGTTAAGTCTATTCTCATTAATAGTGCAACAAATACAGTAAAAAAAAGATATTTAAAACCAGGTAATGACTCAAAGACGGTAGAACTACAACATGAAATCCCTATATTAAATGCAGAATCTGCCTTAAAAATGGCAGAAGATATTGTTGAAGGAAAAATAGCAAAAGTATCACAAATTCGAATTTATGATACTTTTAAACCAGAAGCAATTATTGTGGTCTCGTCTGCAAATAGTAAGTTAAAAACAAAACAAGTTTCTTTCGATTTAGCAACTTCTACAGATGGTAATCAATGGACTTTTATTAATTCTTTTTCAGGAACAAATGAAGTTGAAATACCATTAAATACAGATAGTACAAAATACCGCTTAACAGGTAGTGCTACACTTGATGGTATTAGTGTCAAAGCAACTTTTGATGAAGAGTTTATGATTCCAAGAACTACTTTAAGCATTCAAGATTCTATAAGCTTAGCACCTATTCCGAATGCATTTATAGAAATAGAACCAATGTTTTTTAACTTTGCATTATCTTTTTTGAAACGTACTGGTACAGTTAATGACAAAGGTAAAGCAAACTTATATCTTTGGCCTGGTAACTATAAATTTATAGTTAGTTCTAATGATTATATGAGTAAATCAACAAAAATCGTGACTATTTTGGAAGATGAAGTTAATAAAATACAAATTACTATGGGAGAAGTAGGTAACTTGGGTGGAAAAGTTTTAGATATATCAGGAGAACCTATAGTTGGAGCAACCGTTCGTTTAAGTGGAGGAGAACAAACGAATGGGTTTGTCTATTCTGCAACTACAGATAGTTCTGGAACCTATAATATCTCTAATATTAGTAAAAAAGATGATAGTGGTAATCCTATAGTATCATTTACTTTATCAGCTACAGCTACAGGATATAAAGAAGAAATTGAAGAGAATGTTGTAATCATTACTGCAAGTTCTGTAAATTATAATTTTACACTTGGAGAAAAAGAACCGACCTCAGAAACAGTTATCTACTCTACAAGTTTTGAAGCAAATGAAAATAGTTGGACAGGTACAGGACTTTGGCATATACAAGAGTTAAAAACAGACACTTCTGTTGTCAATACATTGGTAGATAATGGTTTTGTAACCTCTCCTCCTGATGAAGACTCAGACCGAGCTTACTTGCCAAAAGCTGATGATGGAGATAGTGTTATGTGGTATGGACTATCTGATACAGGTTCCTTTATTAATACACAAACAAATGGAGATAGTTTAAAAAGTGGTGGTAAATCAACTTCATCACATAGTGGTACGATTACATCTCCATCAATAGATTTAACTACAAGTACGCAACCTATTCTTCGATTTAAAACATGGTGGGAGATAGAGGCAGTTAGTCCAAATGAAAATGGATATGACCTTATGGATGTAAAAATATCTGTTGATGATGGAGCATTTACAACTATTAAGCGACTTAATCCACAAGTGGATTCAAATATGGATGATAGAAAACATAAAGGATTTAGTTCAGCTGGAGTTTTCCGTAAACCAATTTGGGTTTTAGAAGAGTTAGATTTATCAGAATACATAGGACATACTGTTCGCATTCAATTTTCTTTTGACACAAAAGATGAATTGTATAATGGTTTTAGAGGCTGGTTAATTGATGACCTTTCTATTATTGAAGGAACGGTTGTTAATAATAGTGTAGCTAAGACAATGAATAAATCATATCAAAAAATAAATATTCCAAAACAAACTATTTTTGATGGGCTTAGTGAAGAGTATATAAGAGTACATAAGAAACCTATAGAAATTAAGGAGAGTCAAAGCTTCAGATAATAAGAGATGAGCTAATCCAAATGCCAACCTTTTAAACTTATAATTTACAAGGTAATGCAAGAAGTGTTTTACAAATTAGATAGATTATCTCCTTTTGGAGGTAGTCTTTAATATAAAGATGAAAAAATGAAAAAAAACATCGTACTGTCGCTTCTTTTTCTTTTTGCTAATGCAACCGACAACTTCTATTACCAAAAAGATAAAAAAGTA
>DYPS01000061.1 GCA_020719775.1 Desulfosporosinus sp.
GCAGCAACAGTTGCGAAACCAGCATTATAAACTGCTAATGCACCTGTACCAGTTTGAGTTGCATCGATTGTATGACCACCTTGAGTCCATGGTGTGTTAAGAGCTTGTTTACCAGCTGTTACAGTTAAACCTGCTACACCTGTATAAGTGAAGTTAGCATGAACGATATTTGCAGCAGCACCACCGTCAGCAGTTGTAGTTTTTGCTCTTGCAACAGTAGTTACAGCAACAGAAACATCATCAGCAGCTTTTACTTTAAATCCAAGAATAGCTTTGTAAATTGTCTCATCAGCACTTGTGTTCGGAGTTGCACTTGTTGTTGCAGTATTGTTGTATTGTGCACCAACACTTCCAGATACATCTACACCTTTGATTGCTTGCTCAAGATCTTGAGCATTTACAGTTGTAAGACCAGCTACTGCAACAGCAGCTACTAAACTCATTTTAATCATTTTTGTCATGTTTTGTCCTTGTTTTAAATTTCGAAATTTAACAATTGTAAAGCTTAAAGGTATTAAAACCAATCCCAATACAATGTTGTAAGCAAATGGTACAAACAATAAACTTAAATAAGTATTAAATAAATGTTATATTCCTCTTTGATTAGTTATATCTTAATATTTATCATATTTTGTATATCTTTTAACCCTCTATTATAAAAAAATATATATTTTCTGAGGTAAAATATTACGAATTGATTACATCTCATAATCTCTTAAGAATAGAAGATTTATCAAGATTGGGATAAAATACCGCACTTTAATCATAAACTATAGGATATAAACATGGATAAAAAAGGGATATTAATCATCGGAGCTGGTGGAGTAAGTACAGTTGCAACTGTAAAATCTGCTATGAATATAGATACATTTAAACATATAACACTTGCAAGTAGAACACTTAGCAAATGTGAGCATATTCAACAAATCGTAAAAGAGAAAACAGGTGTAGATATTGCGGTATGTCAACTTGATGCTGACGATACACAAGAGATCATCAAGCTTATCAAAGAACTTAATCCAAAAGTGGTGCTCAATGTTGCTTTACCTTATCAAGATTTGACAATTATGGATGCTTGTAGTGCAACTGATACACACTATATAGATACAGCAAATTATGAACATCCAGATGAGGCAAAATTTGAGTATAAACTCCAATGGGAGAGAAATGATAATTTTGAATCAAAAGGATTAACTGCACTTTTAGGAAGTGGATTTGACCCTGGTGTTACTGGAGTATTTGTAAAATATATCGAAGAAAATTATTTAGACACGATTGAATATATCGACATCATGGACTGCAATGCTGGAGATCACGGATATAAATTTGCTACAAACTTCAATCCAGAAATCAATCTAAGAGAGGTAAGTGCAAACGGAAGATATTGGGAAAATGGAGAATGGATAGAAACTACTCCACTTGAAATCAGAGTTGATTGGGATTATCCTGAAGTGGGGGTAAAACCATCTTATTTACTTTATCATGAAGAGTTAGAATCTTTGGCAAAAAATGTAAAAGGACTCAAAAGAATTAGATTTTTTATGACTTTTGGAGATAGCTATATTTCCCATATGAATTGCCTTCAAAATGTAGGAATGCTAGGAATTGAACCAATTGAACATAAAGGGATGATGATAACACCAATCGAATTTCTAAAAACTCTTCTACCAGATCCAGCAAGTCTTGGAAGCAGAACAAAAGGTCTTACAAATATCGGTTGTGTTTGTGAAGGTCTAAAAGATGGTGTTAGAAAAAAATACTATATTTACAATGTTTGTGACCACGAAGCTTGCTATAGAGAAACTGCATCTCAAGCGGTAAGTTATACTACAGGTGTTCCAGCTATGATTGGGACAAAACTTGTTTATAATGGTAAGTGGGACTTAAAAGGTGCTAGAAATGTTGAAGAGTTTGGATCACAAGCTTATATGGATGAGCTTATGACTCAAGGTTTACCTTGGAAAGTTATCGAGATGGGGATTTAATCCCATCTTATTTTCTTGAAATTTACAATACAATAGAGAGTTTTACATATCTGTTCGTAAAACTGCCCCATTACTTGCATTAGTTACAAGTGCTCTATATTGTTTTAGCCAGCTTGATTTTAACTCTTTTTTGATTGGTTGAAAATTATCTCTTCTTTTTGCAATCTCTTCAAAAGTAAGATTTACTTGTAAGATATACTGATCAACATCGATATGAATCTCATCTCCATCTTCTAATAATCCTATCATTCCACCTTCAGCAGCTTCTGGAGACACATGCCCAATACTAGCCCCTCTTGTAGCTCCACTAAATCTTCCATCTGTGATAAGTGCTACTTTATCCCCGAGTCCCATTCCCATAATAAGTGAAGTTGGTGCTAGCATCTCTTGCATACCTGGCCCTCCTTTTGGACCTTCATATCTAATAACTACAACATTTCCAGCTTTTACTTTGTGATCTAAAATTCCAGCGATCGCTTCATCTTGAGAGTTAAAACAAACAGCAGTTCCTGTAAATACACGACTACCCGTAATACCAGCTGTTTTAATAACAGCACCTTGTTCTGCAAGATTTCCATAAAGAATCGCCAAACCACCAACAGCACTATATGGATTGTCCAAAGTATGGATAATATTTGTATCTAAAATTTTAGCATTTGCAACTCTCTCTTTGATACTTTCACCAGTAACTGTTAGATTATCAAGTAAAACATCACCTCTTCTATCCATCTCATGCATAACAGCACTTACTCCACCTGCTTTATCAATATCTTGCATATGTACAGTTGTTAAAGATGGAGATATTTTTGCGATATGACTTACCCTTTTACTAATTGTATTGATATCTTCAAGGTTAAAATTAGCATTTGCCTCTTTAGCAATAGCTAGCATATGAAGTACTGTATTTGAACTTCCACCCATAGCCATATCAACAGCAAAAGCATTTCTAACTGCATTTTCATTTAAAATATTTCTAACATTAAATCTTTCTCTTTCAGATTTTTCCATTAAGGCGATTTCACAAATTCTTCTCGCTGCTTTTCTATAAAGCACTTCTCGCTCAAATGTTAAAGCTAAAATCGTTCCATTACCTGGTAATGCAATCCCCATAGCTTCCATAAGCGTATTCATAGAATTTGCTGTAAACATCCCAGAGCATGATCCACCACTTGGACAAGCATTGCACTCAATATCTGTAAGTTCTGCTTCAGTTATCTCACCAGCTTCAAATTTTCCAACTGCTTCGAAAGCAGTAGCAAGATCTATAGGAGTTCCATCTTGTGTGTACCCTTTAGCCATCGCACCACCACTTACAAATACAGTTGGGACATTTACTCTAAGTGCTCCCATAATCATCCCTGGAACGATTTTATCACAGTTTGGAATAGCTATCATCGCATCAAGCTTATGAGCATTCATCACAGTTTCTATAGAATTTGCGATAATTTCACGACTCGGTAAACTAAAAAGCATCCCGTCATGTCCCATTGCGATCCCATCATCAACACCTATTGTATTAAATTCAAATGGTACACAACCAGCATTTCGTATCTCTTCTTTGATAATATCACTTACTTTATCCAAAAAGAAATGTCCAGGGATAATCTCTATAAAAGAGTTTGCCACACCAATAAATGGTTTATTGAAATCCTCATCTTTTAATCCTGTAGCTCTAAACAAACTTCTATGCGGTGCTCTACTGTGTCCTTTTTTTACTTCATCACTTCTCATAATAATCCTTGAAAATTGTATTTTAATTTGTGAAATATTATAGTAAAAATCATATTAATTTAATAAATTTCAATATTACTCCAAATAACACTTGACAAATAATAAATTCGCTGGTATAATTCCGCCACTTAATTCAATTGAACACTGAATTATCATTTACCTCTTGATGAATCTTCATCATAAAAGCATGCGAGTGTGGCGGAATAGGTAGACGCGTGGGACTTAAAATCCCATTCCGGTTTCGGAGTGTCGGTTCGATTCCGACCATTCGCACCATTGGTATAGAGAGTTGGCTGAGTTGGTCGAAAGCACCGGTTTTGAAAACCGGCGAGGTGCAAGCCTCCAAGGGTTCGAATCCCTTATTCTCTGCCACAAACCTTTTTTAAACAATCAATCAAAAACTTCAAAAATAATCACAATAAAAAGAATACCATTTGGATCAACACCATATTATTGTATATCACTCAAGGGTTAAATTTAACCAAAAAAAATGAGAATGGTTATTCACCATCCTCATAATCATCTTCATCATCTTCATCAAGTTCATAAAAATCATCAGAATCATCTTCCTCTTCATCAAAACCATCTATCCCATCAAGTTCATCATCTTCCAACTCTTCGTCAAAGTAATCCTCTTCATAATCAAAATCATCTTCTGTCATTTTCTCATCTCCTTGTTATTTGATATGAAAATTTTATCATTTTAAGATAAAAATTATCAAGAGAAATATGAGAAATAAAGATAGGAATTTATTAAAAGTGTTACTTTACGAAAAATAACAATGCAAAAAACTACGAGTGGCTTTTATCTTGCTTCTCGTTTGATGCAATTTTTAAGTCTTTATTGATATTTTTAGTCGATTTTAATGTTTCATCAAATATTTGCTGAGCATTTTCCCATCGATTATTAGCATTCAGCATAACTACTAAAATATCTTTTTTATCTTTTTTTGCTCTTGCTATCAAACATGCTCCAGCTCCATTTGTATATCCTGTTTTAAGTCCAACGATATATTTATTTGTTTTTTGGAGTTTATTGCTTGTATAAACAGAAAAAGTTTTATTAGAGTTTAGTGTTTTAAAAGTATATTTATTCAATTTTACTATAGAATTGAAAGTCTTATTTTTTATTGCATATTCTGCTAATTTCATTAAGTCTTTTGCTGTTGTTTTGTGTTTTGGGTCATCAAATCCAGCTGGATTTTCAAAGTTACTCTTCTTCATCCCTATTTGTGTTGCCTTTTGATTCATCATCTCAATAAAATTTGATTTTTCACCGTCACCCAAATAGTAGGCAATAGCAAAAGCAGCATCATTTGCTGATTTTATCAAAGCAGCATGAACCAAATCTTTTAATTTTACTTGATCCCCTACTTTCAGATCAAGTCTTGTAGGTTCAACATCAATCATTTTTTTTGTAATAGTTACTGTTTTGTTCATTTTGCCACTTTCAATAGCAATGATACATGTCATAATTTTCGTAAGACTTGCTGGTTTTATTAGCTCATTTTCATCTTTTTTAAAAAGTGTTTTATCTTTACCCAAATCTTTGATTATCAAAGAATGAGTATCTTCCCCAATTTTCTCAAATACTTGTGTACCGTCTTTTGCAAAAAGAATCGTAGAAAAAAAGATAGACATTATAAATAAAAGTTTAAGTAAAAACATAAGAAACACCTTGAAATTGAGCTGATTTGATTTTATCCAAGCTGTCCTTAAGGTTTAATAAATTAGCTCATAAAAAAAATTGTTTGCGAAATGGTTATTCGGATTGTTTTAGATTAACAGATGGCGACCCCAAAAGGATTCGAACCTTTGTTATTAGGATGAAGTCCTAATGTCCTTGGCCAGCTAGACGACAGGGTCATTTCAGGGAAAATATTCTAGCTAAATAAAACTTAATCTTATGTAGCTAGAAAATAATATGGTTGTTAGTTAGCTATTGATTTTCTCTTTTATCTCTCGTGCGACTGCTGAAATTTTAGTTATTTTTTCATTATTTGAAAGAGATTCATCGATAAGATATTTTACAAATGCACTTCCAACAATAACACCATCAACCCCTTGTACTTTCTCTTTTGCTGTATATTGATCAACTCCAAAACCAGTGTAAAGTGGTGTATTTGTATATTTTCTCACATTTTCTATAATAGTTGATAAATTTTCACTTTTTCCACTTCCTGTGATCCCTGCGTAAGCTACAAGATAGATAAATTCTCTACTATTTTCTACAAGTTTTTCTATTCTTGCTTCACTATCTGTTGGTGCTACAAAACTTACTATTGATTGATTGTATTTTTTAAATACCTCCTCATAGACGATCGACTCTTCAAATGGAAGATCAGGTATGATTGAACCTTTCACCCCATATTCATCCCCTTTTTGTAAGAAGTTTTCCACTCCATATTTAAAAAATGAATTCATATATCCCATCCAAAACATATCCATATTTGGTGCTATTTTTGAAGTGATCTCAAATAAATCTGTAAGTTTAAAGCCATTTTTAATCGCCATCAAACTTGCCTTTTCAATAATTGGTCCATCTGCAACTGGATCACTAAATGGGATACCAAGCTCCAAAATATCGACTCCATTTTCTTTCATAGAGAGTGCCAGATCTACTGTAAAATTGTTATTTGGAAGTGATGCAGTTATAAATCCTACTAATTTTTTCAAGTTAATAATCCTTTAGTATTGTTTGGATAGGATTCTAACATTAAAATAATAAAGGGTTGATTTATGAAACAAACTATTGGTAGTATACTAAAGGCTAAAAACAATAGAAAACTAACGATGATAACTGCTTATGATGCACTTTTTGCTAGACTTTTTGATGGTAAAGCTGATTTAATTTTGGTTGGTGATTCTCTTAATATGAGTTTTGCAGGGGAAAAAGATACTTTGAGTGCCACAATAGAGCAGATGATTTACCATACAAATGCTGTTTGTAATGGGGCTCGGAATACTTTTATCATCTGCGATATGCCTTTTGGGACATATACTGATGAAAAAATAGCTCTTGAAAATGCTATTAAAGTTTTTAGAGAAACAGGAGCTGATGCCGTAAAAATTGAAGGGGGAAGATCAAAAGCCCATATCATCAAAACTTTATGCGACAATTCTATTGCTGTTGTTGGGCATATTGGATTATTGCCTCAAAATTTTAGAAGCGAAGGTGGGTATAAAGTCAAAGGGAAAGATGAAGAAAATATCAAAAGCTTGATAGAAGATGCCAAAGCAGTCGAAAGTGCTGGTGCTTTTTGTATTGTAGTTGAAGGGGTCAAAGAGGAAGCTGGTGAAGCGATAGCAAAAGCTGTCAATGTTCCAGTTATTGGGATAGGAGCTGGCGTCAAAGTGGATGGACAAGTTTTAGTCTGGTCTGATATGCTTGGGTTTTTTGATGAATTTACCCCTAAATTTGTACGAAAATATCTAGATGGTGCAACTTTAGTTAAGAATGCTGTAGAAAGCTATAAAAATGATGTGGAAAACCAAAATTTTCCAAACGAAAATGAAAAATATTAAAAATTAAAGAGTCAAAAATGTTCAAAAAAATAGTTTTATTTTTATCTGTTGTAAGTCTAGGTTTTGGGTACGATTTAAAACCTATCCAAATTTCAAAAAGTGTGTATCAATTCATAGGTAAAACAGAAGCACCATCACAAGAAAATGGTGGGAATATGGTCAATAGCTATTGGATAAAAACAGATAAAAGTTATATCGTTGTAGATACTGGTCCATCATACAACTATGCGAAAGATGCACACAAAGCTATGAAAAAGATAGCAGATCTTCCTATAAAATATGTTTTTAATACCCATATGCACGATGATCATTGGCTTGGAAATAATTATTTTAAAGAACTCGGAGCTACAATTTATGCTACACAAGCTCAAGCAAAAAAATTTCCACTAGGAAGTGAAGCTCATATGCTAAGTGTTATCAAAAAAGAGGATAGTGTAAATACAAAAATCATTAATGTCGATAAACTTGTGGGGAAAGATTTTTCTATGAAAGTTGATAATATCTCCCTTGATATTATCCGTTTAAATTTTGCTGCTCATACACCTGAAGATATTATGGTGTATCTTCCTGAAGAAAAAACTCTTATCACTGGAGATCTTTTATTTTCACAAAGAATAACTTCAATAAGAGATGGTGGAGTAGAAGGTGGGTTGAAATCTCTTGATGCGATTGAAAAACTAGATGTACAAGTGTATGGTATAGGGCATGGAACATTTACAGACAAAACTGCTCTAAAACAAATGAGAAGTTATTTTATGGCACTTAAAACAACTGCTCGAAAGGCAATTGAATCTGGAATAGATATCAATACTTATGTGAAAACTGCTGATTTTAGTGCTTTTAAAAATATGGCGATGATGGAAATTTTACATAAATCAAATCTTGGATTTGCTTATAGCGAATATGAGTTTTTTGAAGAAAAATAGATAAATCAAATATCAGAGATAAGCTTTTACCTTAGTATAAGTTTTATCTGATAATCTTGCGACTCAGACTTTAAATTTAAAATTTTTCTTTTTCACATATATGGAAAACAAAAATGGAAAACAAAAAGATGGACAACAAGTGGAACACAGTTGAGGATTGGCATACGGAGTATGACAATTCAAAACAAATTGTGGGACATAGGAAAACAAAGAAATGGAAAACAAAAATGGAAAACAAACACAATGCCTGTACGGCAAAAAATCAACACTATCTTTTTACAAGTGAAGTAGTAAGTCCAGGTCATCCTGATAAATGTGCCGATATCATAGCTGATAGTATTGTTGATAGACTTATTATTGGTGATAGTAAATCAAGAGTTGCAAGTGAAGTATTTGTAGCTGGTAAACATGTCATCATTGGTGGAGAAGTTACTAGTAATACTCAAGTATCAATTGAAGAATACAAACAAATTGCAATCGATGCTTTGAAAAAAATAGGTTATAACGGAAATCCTCATTTTACAAAAGAGGAGTGTTTACACCCTGATGAGATTGAAGTACAAGTACTTTTAAATAGACAATCACCTGATATCAATCAAGGTGTTGATCAAGCTGATGGCGAAACTGGTGCTGGAGATCAAGGAATTATGTTTGGATATGCAGATATTGAAACTGAATCTTATATGCCAAGTGCTATCACATATGCAAGAATGCTTATGGAAAAAGTATATAACTATGCGCTCCATCATCCTGCAAAACTTGGAGTTGATATCAAAACTCAAGTTACTATGGATTATGGTTGCAAAGACAACTTTGAAAACTGCAATCCTCAAAGAATAGATACTATCGTAGTTTCAGCACCTTGCGTAAGCTCTATGAGTATCACTGATGTAAGAACTTTGATTATGGAATTAATCATCGATACAAACTTGCCAACTAATCTTTTTGATTCTCATAATTGTACAATTCATATCAATCCAACAGGAAAATATGTAAGCCATTCAAGTTTACACGACAGTGGTTTAACTGGGCGAAAACTTATCGTTGATAGCTTTGGTGGGTATTCACCAATAGGTGGTGGAGCTCAAAGTTCAAAAGACTACACAAAAGTTGATAGAAGTGGGCTTTATGCAGCTAGATGGATAGCTAAACATATCGTTGCATCAGGACTTGCTAAAAAATGTGTAGTTCAAATTTCATATGCAATAGGTGTTGCTAAACCAACTTCTGTAGCAGTCGATACTTATGGAACATATACTTCTAAAAATGATGATGAATTATCACAATTTGTAATGAATAATTTTAGTTTAACCCCAAACTGGATAACAAAAAAATTCAATCTTGACAAACCAAGTGAAGATACATTTTTATATGCCGATGTAGCAGCAAGGGGACAAGTTGGTCAAAGTGATTATCCTTGGGAACAACTTAATAGTTTGGAACTTTTCAAAAACTTTTAATAACAAAAAACTACCACACAATATTATTTTCTAAGTTGTGTGGTTGGCCATTTTATAAAATAAAATATCTCTCTTTACAGCATTTAAATATTGTAAATTTCAGAAAACCCCACAGTTTACTTTTCAAATATTTTCTTGGATTTTAAACTTCTTATGTTTTATTTGATATAATCACAAACTTTACACAAAAATTGAACTAAAGTAAGACAATCAAAGGAAGAATTAAAATGGATTTGAAGAACTTTTTTAACAAAGTAAAAGAGGAACTTACACACAAAGAACCTATAAATTTTATAGATAATGAAAAATCACAAATAAAACAAGCTCCAAAAGTGGAGAGTCAAAGTCACTGGATAAAATGTCCCTCTTGTGAGTCAATGTTGTTTTTTAAAGAAGTCGAACATCTAAATCATATCTGTCCAAAATGCAACTTTCATATGAGAATTGGTGCGAATAAAAGAATTCAACTACTTGCTGATGAAAATAGCTTTATAGAATATGATAGTGAACTGCATCCAAATGACCCTTTAAGCTTTGTAGATAGTAAATCATATCAAAAAAGACTCGAGGATGCTTATACTGCTACAGGAAAAACATCTTCAATTATCTCTGGAAGCTGTACAATCAACGGTGCACCAGTTGAATTAGTCATATTTGATTTTGCATTTTTAGGTGGAAGCCTTGGAAGCGTAGAAGGGGAAAAAATAGTACGAGCCTGTGATCGAGCTATGGCAAAAGGACATGGGGTAATTATTGTAAGTGCAAGTGGTGGAGCTAGAATGCAAGAAAGTACATTCTCATTGATGCAAATGGCTAAAACAAGTGCTGCTTTACGAAAATTAGATAAAGCTGGGTTGCCATTTATTTCAATTTTAACAGATCCTACTTTTGGTGGAGTAAGTGCAAGTTTTGCATTTTTAGGAGATATTCTCATCGCTGAACCAGGAGCTTTAATAGGTTTTGCAGGGGCAAGAGTTATTAAACAAACAATAGGGAAAGATCTTCCAGAAGGTTTTCAAAAAGCTGAATTTTTACTAGAACATGGGAGTATTGATATGGTTGTAGACAGAAGTCATATGAAAAAAACTCTTGGTGATTTACTAACTATATTTGCAAAAAATGTTGCATAAGTAATATTGTTTCAACTTAAATAAGATGCCAATTTATCCTATTTGTGATATGCAAACTCTCATCAAGAAGGGACTTTCCCTCCTTGATTTTTTAGAACTCCTTCAAAATCTTGATGTGATTTATATCCAATATCGGGATAAAATATCCGATATAGAAACACAAAAAAATAATCTACTATTTTTAAAATCACATACAGAAATACCAATTATAATCAATGATAATTTAAATCTTCTAGAATGGGCCGATGGACTTCACTTAGGACAAGACGATTTAATAAAAATTAAAAATGAAGAATTTAAAGTAAAAAGCGATGAGTTGCTTTTTAAATTTCTAAAGAAAAAATATCCACATAAAATATTTGGTTTATCAACCCACAATGAATTGGAAATTCTAGAAGCAAATAAGCTTCCATTGGACTACATTGGTCTTGGAGCTTACAAAAATACTAACACAAAAGAAGTTAATACAATTCTTGGCGATAAAATCTCTTATCTTGCAAAGATTTCAAAACATCCAGTTGGTGCTATTGGTGGAGTAAAAATAAAAGATAAGATAAATAATATCGCATATAATGTTATTAGTAGTGATCTTTATGAAAATTAATATCTACCAAATAGCAAAAAATGATAAAGATGATTTTGAGCCTCTTGTTAATAATTTTATAAAAATGTCAAGTAAATATGCAAAAATAGAAATTCATAATCTTTTTAATAACAATATAGGAAAACAGCAAACTATTGGGGAGACTGAAGCAAGAAGGTCATATAGTGAAGTATTTGAACCAAAACTTTTAAATGGATTCAATATAGCTTTAGATGTTCTAGGAAAAAAGCTTGATAGTTTTACTTTTAGTAAACTTTTAGAAGATAAAATAACTATCAACTTTTTTATTGGCGGTGCTTATGGATTTGAGAGAAACTTTTTAGAAAAATGTGATAGAGTTATAACATTAAGTGATTTAACCATGGCTCATAAAATAGCAAATATAGTCCTCTTAGAGCAAATTTTTAGAGGACTATGTATATCAAACAATCATCCATATCATAAATAATTTAGATTTTTTTAGATATAATCTCCAAAATAAGTAAATATTAGGGACAGGAATGGCTTCAAAAAAACAAATTGATGAATTGAAAATCATTTTAGAAGAAAAGTGTATACAAATTGAGAATAATATCTTTGATGCTAAAAATAATATTGCTCAATTAAAAGAAAATGAATGCAAAGATGATTTTGATTTTGCCGAATCTAGCAGTGATAGTTTTACATTGGAAGCGATTACAAAACAGCAAGTAAACGAGCTTACAGAGATTAAAAATGCTCTTCAAGCAATTAAAAATAATACTTATGGAATCTGCGATATGTGTGATGAAAATATTTCTATTGGGAGACTTAAAGCAAAACCATTTGCAAAGTATTGTACAAGTTGTAGAGAAATCTACGAAGAAGAAAATAAATAAGGGGATTGCATGGGATTTAAAAAATATATAATTGCTTCATTTGCATTTTTATTCATAATTGCTGCTTATGTTTATACTATTGATAGTAGTGAATTTACAGTCAAAATAGTTGAATTTGGAATTAATAGAACATTACCAATTTATATCTGGATAATAATGCCAGCACTAGTTTTATTTTTTGCAACTATTCTTCATATGTTATTTTATGGAACAAAAACTTATCTCCAAAGAAGCAATATCAAAAAAGATATAGGGAAACTTTCAATGCTTTTAAGTGATAGACTTTTGGATAAACCATCTAGCTTAGCAATTAAAACTCCAGAATTAAAAGAGATCGCTGATGTTTTAAACACGGTTCAATTAAAACTCACGAAAGATTCTGAAGATTTACCTTTAATTGCCTCTACGGTAAAAATTATTACAGATATCAACAATGGAAAATATATATCTTCAAGAGACTTGAAATTACCAGAAAATAATATTTGGTCGATTAAAAATACTAAAAATAGACTTGCTAGTGATATAAATTTTGCATTGGAAGTTATTAAAAATATTTCAAACTATTCAGAAGATTTAACTGAAACTGCATTTCAAATAGCTCTAGAGAATAGATCAGTTGATACCATAAAAAGATTAACAAATAGCTCGACTCTTAGTAAAAATATGATTAAACAACTTCTTCTTAAAGATGCGGAACAATTATCTTTGACAAATTCTGAAATTTTAAATTATCTTGGAAATTACCAGTTTTCAAATAAAGAACTAATAAACGTTGCTCAACATTACAAAAAAACAATGTCTCCAGAGCAATTAATGAATCTTTTTGAAGATATTTCTTCAAAAAATGAAGATCTTATGTCAAGTTTCCTTTATATTTTATTTGAATATCAAATGATAGAAAAAGCAAGAGAAATTTTAGAAAATTCTCAAAAAAATGAATATATTCCATTTAAAGCTCTTTTAGATTTAAAAGATGCTGGAAAGTATAATTATAGTATTGATGATCTTATCTTAGAATAACTTTTAATGTCTTCCAATATTTTAGATTTCTCTCGTCCACTTGTGGTTTTAGCTCCACTTGCTGGGTATACTGATCTTCCTTTTAGAACTGTAGCAAAAAAATTTGGAGCTGATTTGACAATCAGTGAGATGATAAGTTCAAATGCTCTTGCTTATGCAAATGAAAGAACATTAAAAATGGTGGAGAAAGCCACCAATGAAACACCCTATATCGTTCAAATTTCAGGAAGTAAACCAGAAATGATAAGAATGGCTGTTGAAAAACTTAATGAAATTGATGGAATTGATGGAATTGATTTAAACTGTGGATGTCCAGCTCCTAAAGTTTTTCATCATGGAAGTGGTTCAAATCTTTTAGGTGACCTTCCTCGACTCCAAGAGATTTTAAAGACAATCAAAAAATATTCTACAAAACAATACACTACTGTAAAAGTTAGAATCGGTGTCAATGAAAAAATTCCATATGATATAGCAAGAGCAGTCGAAGATGCTGGTGCGGATATGATAAGTGTCCATGGTAGAACAAAAGTTGGTGCTTATAAATCTGAAGTTGACTATGATGCTATTAAGACAATCAAAGATGCTGTAAGAATTCCAGTTATAGCAAATGGAGACATCACGAGTTATCAAAAAGCAAAAGATGTTTTGGCTTATACTGGTGCAAACGGTGTAATGATTGGAAGAGGCGCGGTTGGAAACCCTTGGATTTTTCATCAAATAGCAACTGGAGAAGAGTTTGTATCAAGTACTCTTAAAAAAGAGATTATTAAAGAGCACTATGAAAGCATGATTGCTCACTACGGCTATCATGGCATGATTATGTTTAGAAAACATCTACACACCTATTCAAAAGGGATTGATGGAGCAAGTGATTTCAGACAAAAAGTGAATTTTATCATTGATATAAATGAAATGAGAGAAACCATAGAATTATTCTTTCCAGAAATTGACTAATAGTCAAAAGATGATTGATACACACCTCATTACAACTTCAAAAAATCTTTTAGCTTTTAGTGGCGGGGTAGATTCAACTGCTCTATTTTTTTTACTTCTAAAACAAAATATTCCATTTGATATTTGTATAGTAAATTACCATCAAAGAGAGCAATCAGAACTTGAAATTATATATGCAAAAGAATTAGCTTTACAATATAATAAAAGATGTTTTATAGAGGATTACAACTCAAATAAATTTAGTGAAAAAGATGCTAGAGATTTTAGATATCAAGTATTTACTAGCATTATTAAAGAGTACAACTACCAATCTTTAATAACAGCACACCAACTTAATGACAAGCTGGAATGGTTTTTAATGCAACTTTCAAAAGGCGCAGGATTAAGTGAATTAATCAGTCTTCAAGAGGTTGAAAAAAGAGAAAATTTTACCCTTTATCGTCCTCTTCTAAATATCTCAAAAGAGGAACTTTTGGCATATTTACAAGTAAATAATCTTCAATATTTTATTGATGAAAGCAATACTAATACAAAATACAAAAGAAACTTTTTCCGAAAAGAATTTAGTGATAATTTTGTTCATCTCTATAAAGAAGGGCTAATCAAAAGTTTTCATTATCTTGATAAAGATATTAAAAGCTTAATAATAGATTTTAAAAAATTTGAGTTTGAAAAGTTAACTATTTTTACTTTTGATTCTTCTGATGAAAATATAATTATCAGAGCAATTGATAAAGAGTTAAAAAAAAGAGGTATTTTAATTTCTCAAAAAACAAGAGAGGAAATATTAATACAAAAATCTATTATCATTTCCCATAAAATAGCCATTGAAATTACTCAAAATCATGTTTGGATAGCACCACTTATAAAGATAAGTATGGATAAGAAGTTTAAAGAAAAATGTAGAGAAGCTAAAATTCCAAAATATATTAGGCCTTATATTTATACTATTTCTATAGATAATAAACTGCCAAACTCTATCATAAATTTTGAAAAATAGAAAAAATTTCTCTATAGTCTACTAGCTTTTTTACTCTTCTCTTTAAGTTCTCGTTTCCACTCTTTTTCAAATTTTTTTCGCTTCATAAAAGAGAGATTTTCAATAAATACATGTCCCGTAAGATGCTCTATTTCATGTTGCCAAGCGACAGCCATAAAGTCTTCAGTTTCAAGAGTTTTTTGATTTCCAAACCTATCAAAATACTCAACAATAATATGTTGTGCTCTTGCTATCTCTTCATAAATCCCTGGGATACTTAAACACCCTTCATTAAATACCTGAGTCCCATCTTTATGAGTAATAATCGGGTTGATAGCTTCAATAAGATTTTCTTTCAGTTGTAATCCATCTCTATTTTCCAAATTTGTCTCATCATCTATTGGGATATTGATAATAAGAACATTGAGAAGAACTCCAATTTGTACAGCAGCCAATCCAACTCCACCACGATACATCATCGTTTCATTCATATCATCTAAAAGGGTATGAAGTTCACTATCAAAAGATTCTACATCTTTTGATTTTTGTCGTAAAATTGGATGTGGATAAACTAATATTTCTTTAATCATTTTCTACTCGTGGTGTTCGATCACTTTATCAACAAGTCCATAAGCACAAGCTTCTTCAGCACTCATAAAGTTATCTCTATCTGTGTCAGTTTCAATTGTTTTGATATCTTGTCCTGTGTGAACAGCTAAATGATGGTTTAACGAATCTTTGATTCTTTGAATCTCTTTTGCTTGGATTTGAATATCAGTCGCTTGCCCTTGTGCTCCACCTAATGGTTGATGTATCATAATTCTACTATTAGGAAGAGAGTATCTTTTTCCTTTTTTCCCAGCACTTAATAAAAATGCGCCCATAGAAGCAGCTTGTCCTACACAAATAGTACAAACATCTGGTTTGATGTAGTTCATAGTATCAAAGATACTCATACCACTTGTTACAACTCCCCCCGGAGAGTTTATATAAAGGTAGATATCTTTTTCAGGATCTTCAGCTTCTAAAAATAAAAACTGAGCGATGATAGTTGAAGCTACTGCATCGTTTACTTCACCGCTAAGCATAACTATTCTATCTTTTAAAAGTCTTGAATAGATATCATAACTTCTCTCACCTCTTCCAGTTTGCTCAACTACTATTGGTATATATGCCATATTTACTTTCCTAAAGCTTCATCTAAAATCTTATTCATAACTTTTGATTCAATCATTGACATTTTTACCATTGGAAGATATCCAGCTTTTTCATATTGCTCAATCATCGCTCTTCCATCTTGACCACTCATCATCGCTTCATAGTAAAGTGTTTGCGTTACTTCTTGATCAGTTACAGTTACATTTTCAGCTTTCGCTAAAGCATCAATGATAAATGTAGCTTTTACATTAGAAATTGCTTCAGGTCTAGCTTCGTCTTGCATTTGTTTTACAGTATCTGGATTATTTCTTAAAGTTTCTATCTCCTCTTCACTCATAGCTTTAATTTTGACATTAAGCGCTTGATTTATCTCTTGATCCAAAATAAATGCAGGTAGTGCAAAACTAATAGCATTTACCAATGCTTCCGTATATGTAGGTTTTATCTCTTCTTGAAAATATGTATTTTTCTTTTGAATTAAAATTTGTTCTTTAATTTTTTCTTTTAAAAACTCAACAGTTGCATTTTCTTCATTTGGAAGGACTTTTTTAGCTAACTCATCATTAATCTCTACTGCTTTTTTAGCTTTGATTTCATGCAATTTTACTTTGAAAACAACATCAGCACCTGCTAAGTCTTTTGAACCATAGCTTTCAGGGAAAGTAACATTAATCTCTTTTTCCTCTCCATATTGCATTCCAATTAATTGATCCTCAAATCCTGGGATAAATGAGTTACTTCCGATTTCAAGTGTATATTTAGAAGCCTGCCCACCAGCAAATGCTACACCATCCTTAAATCCTTCAAAATCTATGATAGTAAAATCACCAGATTTTACAGCTCTAGCTTGCTCAATAGGTTCTAAAGAAGCCCCTTGTTCTGCTATGTTCTTTAACTCTTCATCAATTTCAGATTCAGATATTTCAGGTAAACTCATAGTAGGAATAAATGATTTATAATCACCTAAAACAACTTCTGGTTTTACACTCATAGTTACTTCAAATTCAATACTTCCATCTTCTTTTTGATCAAATTTTGTAATAGCTGGTTCACCAATAAGATCTTTATTGTTAATATTTAATTCTGTTAATCCATTTTTTAAAGCTTCTCTTACAGCATCACCCTCAGCATCTTGTCTTAATTTTTCACCATATCTAGCTTTTACAACAGCTACAGGAACTTTCCCTTTTCTAAAACCCTGAACATTCATAGTTTTTGAAGCTTGAAGTGCTACTTTGTTTAAATTATTTTCAATAGTTTGTGCAGATATCGTCCCTGATATTAAAGCATTTGCTTCATCAATTTTAGTTGTATTAAAAGTCATACGTGTAAACTCCATTTTTTTAAATTTTTGTGGATTTTAGCCAAAAAGAGATTAAGTTTTCGTTATCTTGCGTGATTATTGTTTAG
>DYPS01000062.1 GCA_020719775.1 Desulfosporosinus sp.
CCAACCCCAACCCCAACCCCAACCCCAACCCCAACCCCAACCCCATCAGCGTTAATTGTTGAATAAGCAATAATTATTTCAAAAAATCGATTTAATATACTTTCCATATATTAATTTCAAAGTTAAAGAGTTATTAGTTTAATGCAATATATGGTCCCGAACATTTTAATTTAAACTATTTGCTTATATAAGAAAATGTAGTAAAAATCCATAAATGGGATAATCATCAATTTCCACAGTTACCATTGGGTTGACCATCAATCCAAACCCAGGCTCTTCCTCTGTAGTGATGGTTGAAATAACCCCAGAAGTTCCATCCTCCAGCTTTGGCTTTACTCCAATCCCAAGTATTCCAAGCAGTAACTGGTCTTTGATTCATATATGGCTCATAAAAGCCATCATTAAACTTAGCAAACTTAGAATTAATACCAAAATATCCTTTGCAAAGATCATCTCCGACCTTATAGCTGCTAATGTCATATCCTCTAACTGGAACAGTGACTTGAATAATTCCTCCAGTCCATCCATCATAATATCCTCCGTCAGTGACAGCGAAGGGAGTATACTCAACAGCAATTGCATGATAGGGTCTTTGTAGTTTCTTATGAGAAGTAATACAAACAATGGGAAGAGTTCGATTACAAAACTGATCGCCTTCGAATGGATTGCAGTTGTTGCAGGAAAAACGTCCCGCCCAATTGTTCTCAACACTTGGCCATACGGTGGCTTGATAAGTGAGTCCTTTTTTGATAGGCTTTAAACTGTACTGATCGACGTTCGAAATGCCTCCGTAGGCTACGGCGTGCACTAGACCGGCAAACAGCAGCACTAATAGTGCCAATTGAATACCTTTCATTTATAAATATGTTAATTATTATACCTGGCAAAAAATTACTGCGGACAAATGAACCCCATCTATCTTTCCCCAAAACGCACCAAAAACTAGCCACTCCCTCTGCTATGTCAACTTTCTATTTTCGTCTCCTTCATCTATACTTCACTCACTCTAGCAGAAGCTATTACTCAAAAGAATGGATCATTGTAATGGCAAAGTAATGAATAGAAAATAGTAGAAAATAAGTCATTTGCTTTATTTTTTGATTATCCAAAGAAAGTAACCATTTGTAGTTTGTTAAGAACTCGTATTTTCTATTTTTTAGAGGTTTTTGCCAGCCGTTTATGTTGGAAATTTTAAATCAAACATTTAAAATAATCTTTAATTCAGCTCCTTAAAGTCTAGTTTGTTGAATGAGTCCATTCAATTACAACGTTTTTAATTTGGGGCTTTTCATTAAATCTAAAATTAGTTTGATAATTTTATTTAAATTCTAAAGTTAAATTAAATTGAAAGTAACATACTTAATTAATTCAATACAATCCAATAAAAATGGCCAAAAACAAGATAGATCACTAGAAATATGGATGTTTCAGAATTTGACTACAACTTATTCTTTCACTCGGATCAAGTGTAATCATTTGGGACAGTAAATCAAACTCTATCTCATTTACTTGGACATGAACTGATGCCCAGTTTTACTATCTATCCTATAACTCCCATTGCTATAATCTAGCCAAAAGTGGTAAACTTTTAATTGTATTTTTTTTCACTCCCAAAATCGATATTATACTTTTGAATTGATCCTCTTCATTGTCGGCTTGAAAAAGCAATTTGCCTGTATTCATCAAAAAAAATATACAGCCCAATGACCAGATATCTACCTCCTTTCCATACCATGTTTCTCCCAAAATAAGCTCAGGAGAACGGTAGTAGAGTGATCCTACCATATTACTCATTTCTTTCCGTTCGAAGTCTAATTACTTGGCCATTCCATAATCGATTATTTTGACATGATAGTCCTTCACAACCATTTCAGCTCCTTCTGGTTGTGGAAGAATTTGATGATTTTTAGGAGCTAACATGATGTTGCTTGGTTTTATATCTCTATGAATGACGTCGTTTTCATGAAAATCTGAGAGTGCTTTGACTATTTAATGAAAAAGAGCCTTCACTGGATATTTAACTTTGCTACTGACCAACTGATCAAGATTAAAGTGCATCCACTCCATCACTATTAAAGGCTCCTAATGATTACTAAACGCTTCGATCATCTTCAGAAAGTGTTCTCCGCTAAGGATACTAAGTAAATAATGCTATCTGATGAAACTTACTGGCAATCCGAGTTTACCAGTTGATTTAAATTTTTTGACTGCTACAAATTATTTGGTGGCTTTGCTTCGGGCTTTATAGACGACACCGTAGGAACCTTCTGCCACTTTTTATAGGATGACATATTTTTATGTGAAATCTTTGGGCTCCATTTGCCCGTGAGCTCTGATAATTAACTATAATACAAAAATAATGAATACTCTGCCAATTGGTAACATTTTAGGAAAATATAAAAATTATGACTTATCTCAAATAAGAATTTCAAAAAACAAAAAAAGTACTTGTGCAATCAGTAATATTAAGAGCAATTAAACATCATTAAATTATTAAATTAATTTAATTTAAAAATTGTATGCAGATATGAAAGAAACAAATAAATTGATCAAATTTATTGTTCTTACTTTTATATTGAACATTTTGTTTGCATAGCTCTTTGTCAATATTTTTTTTTATCAATAATTATCTTTATTTTTAACAAAGATATTTTTTTTATTTAAAAGCTATTTTTCAACATTGCAAAATATAGGCTAGCAAACATGGAATAATTCATCAGATCATGCTAATGAAATCGTTTATCATCGTCAAACTTAAGTGAAAGAGTTTTTGTTTGTTTTATAGTACTTATTTTGGACTTAAATCGAAAAGAATATTAGACTCAATAAAATAAATAAAATGGGAAAACTGTACATTGGAAAGGAAATAAATTCACATAAGAAAAGCAAGAGTAGTAAAATTGATAAAAAGTGGTTTCCTAGTGTATTCAACTCCTTCATTAAGAAGTAAGAGGAATCCAATCAAGACATTGACTCGAATGAAATTATCAAAAAAACACACAAACTGATAAAAAAAAATTAAAGTATCTTCAATATAAGATTTGCTAAACGAATAAAAGAGAAGCTAAAAATTTGCAAGAAATGTGACAAGTGGAACGAGCTAAAAAGTATTGTTCAATGTTAGATATGTGAAGACTATTATCACAGAAAATGTCTAAAAATCTTCTCATAAGGCAAAATAATTTGTTGTTCCTGTCGAATTGGACTGAATACTATTAATTGTAAAAAATGTTTGAAGACGATATAACCATAATAAATGTATTAGCAATGTACCTCTTGCTCATTTAATTTTCATCACAAATGTGTAAATGGAAAAAAAATGTGTCAAAAATGTTTGAAGATACAAGAAGATATTAATCAGTCTAAGAATCTTAGACAATCAAACTTAAAATAATACTTTAGCTCTGTTGTTAATAAAAAATAAAAAATAAATGAAAAAAGTAATTTTACAGTTAGCAGTAAAGAATAAACAAGATTTTTGTACAATATTCTGATAAAATCAACTTAATAGGTTGAAAAATATCGCAAATAACTTTTATCAGCTTTAAAAAAGAAAAAAATGACCTATTCATAAGAACTTATATACTTTTGCAACATTTATGGTCTAAATGAAGAAAATAGTATTGACTTTGGACTGAATCATATGACAAAGGAAGAAAAAATTGAATATTAAATATACAAAATACAGCCAATTGGTCCTTTCTTATTGCCTTATACTTAAGGCAAAGGTTTTGATGTCGTAGCTGACAAAGACATTCCAGCAAAATCTCTAATTTGCGAGTATATCGGAGAAGTTGTAACTCATAGAGAATGTATCTAATTATAGTTATTCAATAAAAATGACAGTCTAATGGAATTACAGAGTGGTAAAAATAGTGATAGAACTCTGATAATTCGTCCATAAAAATACGCCAATATAGCTAGATTTATAAACGGTGTTAAAAGCAGTTCTCAAGGCAATATAATGACATTAAGAATGCTATACAAAGGTAAACCAGTTGTATTGCTTTTTTCTAGCAGATTGATAAAAAAAGGTCAAAGTTTATGTTATGACTATAATGCTGGAGGAATATCAGCCAAGTACGATACATCTAACTTTATATGATTATCGATATTGTAAATCATTGTATTTCGAAAGAGAGGTTAAATTATGAAAATATTTGATAGTTGTGATCCAAAATTCAACAGTGACATATTATTTGTATCTAAGTAGTGTCAATTTTTTGGTATAAAGTGGTTGCGCCCTGTTTATTCCTATATTATAATTTAGCGCGAGATGCAGATGGAAGGAGCCAACAAAAATCAGGAACAACAAATGCGAAGCGAAGTGATGAGAGCTTTCACTGCTTTTATGCAGTAGTGGCCCTCAGATCAAACCGAAAAAAAGTACAAAAATCTAGCAAAAAATGCAATTCATAATGCTCAGCATCATATCATATTCAGTTTCACAGATCTTATGCATTTTAATTCTCAGCTTGCCACCCTTATCTTCGACGAATACTATAAATACGAATCTGCATTGAATGAAGCATTGACCCAATTCATGAAATAATATGAAAAAACTATGATTCATGAAGAAGGAAAACGAGAAGAAGAAAATAAAGAACAATACGAATGCAGTTTCGATGATGGCTATAAGGAAATATTAGATGAAAGTGTTCGAGGATTAAAATGTGCTTACTTAGGTCGATTGATAAAATTGCGCGGTACAGTAACTCGTACATCTGAAGTTCGACCATAACTCAAAGTTGGAGTGTTTAAGTGCAGAACTTGCGGAAAATTAAGTAAAGAAGTAGTCCAACAGTTCAAATATACTGAGCCTAAGAAGTGCAATACTTAAAATTGCGATCGAAATAGTTGGTAACTATAAATGAGCAAATGTATTTTTGCCGATTTTCAAAAACTTAGAGTGCAGGAAGATCCTTCAAAAATACCTCCAGGAGCTATGCCAAGATCAATCGATGTGATTTTGAGAAATTAATTCACTGAAAGAGGCCAGCCAGGAGATATTTGCTAAATCATTGGATATCTTTGTGTTCTACCTGAAATATCAAGCATGCTTAAACCTGGAGAACGCACTCAACTTACAACTCGCAGCAATGATACAAGAGGTATCGCTAACAGCGAAGGAGGAATATCAGGTATAAAAGGAATGCGTGACCTTAGTTATAAATTAGTTTTTGTGGCCATAAACATCAGAGTTGAGAATAATCAGTTTGATTAGTTTGAAGCTGAATAAGAAGAATAAGATAGGATTAATGATAAAGATACTATTAAGGAAGAGTTTGATGAAGGAAAAATATGGTAAAAAGCTTATTCGAAATTATCAGATATGGACATCAATGACTTGACCAAAATTAAGGATAATCCAAACAAATATAACGATATGGCTTAATCTCTCTTTCCTACTATTTATGGGCATGCTGAAATTAAAAAAGCTCTTCTGCTTCAACTCATAAGCGGTATACATAAAAGAACTCAAAATAAAATAAATATCAGAGGAGATATTAATATACTTATTGTAGGAGATCCATCTTCAGCTAAGAGTCAATTCTTAAAATGTGTTAACAAATTCGTACCAAGAAGTGTCTATACAAATGGTAAAACAACTAGTGCTGCTGGTCTAACTGCAAGTGTCACAAGAGATTAAAACGGTAACGTAGGCATCGAAGCTGGTGCACTCATGTTAGCGGATAATGGTATTTGTTGTATTGATGAGTTCGACAAGATGGACATCAAGGATCAGGTTGCCATTCACGAGGCAATGTAACAGCAAACAATATCAATAGCTAAAGCAGGAGTTCATGCAACTCTTAATGCTAGAACTAGTATCTTAGCAGCAGCAAATCCTATCTTTGGTCGTTATGACAAGTCTAAATCTTTAAAAAATAATATCAATCTCAGTGCACCTATCATGTCTCGTTTCGATTTATTCTTTGTTGTTTGTGATTAATCAAATCAATCTGCTGATACTCACTTGTCCGAGTTTATCATTAACATGCATCGTATGAAAGAAAATATCATCACTCCTAAATATGATATGAAAGAATTGAAAAAGTACATCTCTATTACTAGAAAAATCAAACCACAACTCAACATTAATGCTGCAAAGCTGCTAAGAGACTACTATATTGAAATCCGAGGAAAAGATAAAAACAATAACAATTCATACAGAGTGACTGTGCGTCAATTGGAATCAATGATCAGATTGAGTGAGGCATATGCTAGACTATAACTTAGTCTTGTAATTGATACTAAACATGTCAAATAGGCTTATAGACTACTGTCTTGTTCTATACTTAAGTTGGAAAAACCAAACATTTAACTTTAAAATTAGGAAATAAATGAAGATTTGAATCGTCTCAACATTAGAGATTAAAAACTTGTACATTTTTTATTATTTAGGATGAAAATAAAAAAAAGAAAGAGGAATAAAAAAAATCAAAACAACTAACAATTTCACATTAACTCTATCAAGAAATTCAGAAAAACATTGTAAAAGTATTCAAAGAAAAGGAATCTCTCCATCATTCAGCTGAGATCTAAGACGAGCGTATTTTTTTACTTATTTAGATCAATTATCACAATAAAATTTGTGCAACTACCTCTTAGCAGTAAATCTGGATAATGGCATGATTTCTTCAGAAGAATAGTCTGACAATATGAGAAAAATAATCAACGCTATTATTAAAAAGATGATCAAATAAGAACGAATGCTACTTATTGTGGAGGATAGCAACGATCTCAGCAAAAAGATTCTTCAGATGCATCCAAATTATGTAATTGAATGATATCCAACATTTATTTTTACTATAAATAGACTATAAATAATTTAGTATAAAAGGTAAGTCAGATCATTTCACTGGATAAGGAATTTCTTGTATTTCTCCATGTTACGCTGAAGAATTTCCTACATGGGACCAAGTAGTCTTTTGAAAGCATCTCTCTCAATTGAGACAACACGACAGTCAGTCATTGCCTTAACACTGGCTTGTCTAACTGTATTTTTAACCAATGCGATCTCACCAAAGTAATCACCTTCTTGATATTCGTAAACCTTTTTGACTGGACTAGTAGGAGTTTCTTTCTTTTCAGCAATCAGCTGACCTTCAGCAATTATGTAAAAGCGATCTCCTTGATCACCTTGCTTGACAATGTAGCTTCCAGCTGGATATTATTCCTCTTTGAGAGTGTCGCAGAGTTGTTCTTTTTCATATGGATCAATTTCAGCTAAAATTTCAACTTTTGAAAGAATTTCAGAATAGTATTTACGCTTTTTAGTAGCTGCCTATTGAACAATATGATTAAAAGTTGCTCTATCGAGTCCAAAGAGTTTTCCTGCAGTTTTGCATTTAATTGAAGCAGCTCTAGGGGCGTTATACATAAGAGCAAGCTATCCAAAGAAATCTCCAGTTTTATAGGTTTTAAGATATGTTTGTTTTCCTCCAATGATTTTATAGCAGTCATACTATCCGGCATCAATGATAAAGAGAGTATCACCCTTCTCGCCTTCAGTTATGATGGCTTGTCCAGGAGTAGCATCAAGTTATTCCATAGCGTCAATAACAATACCAATATCCTCTTTGTTCAAGGACTGAAAGAGAATAGACTTTTCAATGAGGCGTTTGATTTCATCTTTAGTTGCTGTATCTTTTGGAATAATTTTAGGCACATAATCAGCCTTCTTGTTAAACTGTCCAAAAACTTCAGCACTGATGCCTTGTCTGCTGTTTTTCTTCTCCATTTTCTTTTTCTTTTTCTCTTCCATCTTGCGTTGAAACTCAGCTTGGGCTTCCTCTGTCTCGTCATCAGAGTCTGAGTGAATATCTTCGGGATGTTTCTGACCTGAGTTATAGAAAAAATACTCATGAGTTTGAAAGAGTATTCATTGATGAAGGCAGCAATGTTGGAGGGTCGCTTACGAACAATTTCCTCCACCAAAGGACGAATTATGGGATTAACTTGCCCTTCTAGATAGTCGCGCACCTATTTTCTCTTTTCTTCCATTAAAGTTATATAACCCTTAAAAAGAAAATCGACATTAAAATAGCAGCATTCGAATATTATTTTAAATTAACTGCAAACTCTATTACGTTTAAAACAAATAGTCTTCCTTTCTGTAAGGTCAAAATTGCCAAAACCCTATTATCGAACTTGTTTCCTGAATAAATTAAATATGTTTTTGTAATACCCTTGATTTGTTGATTAAACTAATTGATATCAGTATTTTAATAAAAGTTTAATTTTATCATCTTACTCTCATGAGTACTTTACCCCCTTTCATTTGCTTAAAATCTTAATTTCGAATCAATGTTGCGATAGTTCGATCTAAAACACTGCGACTAAACTTGGTTGATTAGAGATCTTCCATCAATTTAGATGTTGTCACCTGATTGCCCACACAGATACGTTTTTTAATTAATTCTTCAACTTTTTGAATTTCCAAGGATATATTATCAGAAAGGTTATATCCAAATTATGCACTTCCTTCTATTGTTTTCATTGTAGAAATTTAAAACAAATAATGGGCCTATTAAACTTATTCTATTCCTACTTCCTGCTTTAGTCTCATTCTTGCAATTGATTCACTCAAACGAATTACAGCTTATAGCTGTCTGACTGTGATGGGGATAGAATTTTTAGAATTTCTTAGTAAACGTTGTTCTTTAGCTTTCTGCCTATCGATAACATATATATTTTGTAATTTATCCGCAGCAATAGGTGTTAGGCGAGGATTGATTTTAGTTCTTGCATATTTGATATATTTCTTCATAATTTCAAAAGGAACATCAGTCTCAGCATTTTTAATAATTTTTCCTTGATGCAAATCTAGGATATGATTTGCTATCTTATTATTTGATTAGCTATTATTAATATCTCTCACAATGAAAATACAATCAAAACGAGATAAGATTGTATTTTGCAATTAAATTTGTTAGTCAAGTTGCTTCAAATCATCATATCGACCCATTACAGGATTGGCTGCTGCTAGAATAGAAGTTCGAGAATTGAGACGAGTTGTAATACCAGCTTTTGCTACACTGATTGTTTGTTGCTCCATGGCTTCATGAATAGCAACTCGATCATTTGATTTCATTTTGTCGAACTCATCGATGCATACAATACCACCATCAGCTAATACGAGTGCACCTCCTTAAATTTGGAATTCTCCTGTTGCTGAATCTTTTGTGATACTTGCAGTTAAACCAGCAGCTGAAGAACCTTTACCTGATGTATATACTGCTATTGCAGCTGCTTGTTCAACAAATTTAAGGAATTGAGACTTTGCTGTTGATGGATCTCCTATAAGTAAAATATTTATATCACCTCTGAGTACTGTTTCATCAGGAAGATGTTTTCTTGATCCTCCAAAGAGCATACAAGCAATAGCCTTTTTGATATCCAAATTACCATAAATACCTGGTGCAATAGAATTATATATTTTTTCAAATATTTTTGGATCTCGACTCATTTGCTTAAATACTTCTTCTTCCTGTTCATTGTAATTGAGCTCTGTTCTTTCTTTTGTTTTCACTATGCCTGTAACATAGAGATATCCTTTTGATAATTGATCAAATTTCATATCGCTGACTAACATAACTCCAGTTATTTTAACTCGATCTCCCGGAACACATTTTGAAACATTGCGACGATCCACAACAAGTGAATAAGTACGAGCAACCTCACCTGTTGGTACATCTTCTGGAAATTATTGAATTTTCATATTTTGAGCATCAATGACCTATGATGTAGGCAAAGCAACAAATGAATCTTTTGGACATTTTTGAGTATGTCCACTTTGTCCTTCACAAAATGAAGGTACATAGGGGTTTTGTCCAGGTGCAAGCTCAATGGTTTTTGTATTGAGACAAGATTTGCACTGTAATTTAAGCTTAGTTGCCTTTATATATGGCTTTGTGCAACTAATAATTATTCCACTAATAACGAACAAACGAGAAACCATATTACTTTTAATATCTCTAATTTTGTGTGAATTATCTTAGCTTCTTAAAATTACTTGCCATTATCCTTAAACAAAAGCTGGAAATTCATCTTGACGTTCCTTGAGATATGAGCGAACTGCTATTTCCATAACTCTGAGAACTTCAAGTGGATTAGCTGCTAATTTTTAGTAAAGTTGTTAATCGTAACTGCGAAGATCATTGATTTCGACTGGAAGCACATATTTATGATTTCGAATTTGAACTTATAGTCTTTTTTGATATAGTCTTGAATTCTCTCGAGTGAAACTATGCAGAAAATTTTTGAACACATGCTCAAAGTGAGTGTTTGTTCCTTCAACAAGTGAATTCGGATTCAAATTTTGATCTGAAAAGTAAACCCTATTTCCGTTCATCTCTCGCGCACTTTTATATTAAATTAGACTGGCGCAAAATGACAATCACAAGGAGAAGATTCAAATAAGATAAATGAAGATATACTTAATATATTTTAAAATTATAGACGCTAGAAATATCAAATTCTTAATTTCATAATTTTGTTGTGAAGTTGCCTCACTGCATCTTCATAACTTTGTTTTTTCCCTTTAATTTGAGATGAACTTTTATCTCTATTAAGATTACTCAGCATGTTCTATTTATTGTTACGCATAAACTATTCTGTATCATCTTTAGAAGCATTCCATCCTTATTCACGTCTTATATTAATAATAGAGTTTTTTTTCTTTGCAAGAGAAACCCTTTAAAAATATTGGACCATTCCTTGCTTTCCAAATTTAGAAAATTGAGCTTATTGCTAACCACGATATGGTTGTAGTATTGGTGAGTAACTTCCTTCTTCTCTCTTTTGCTTTTGCTCTTCTTCTTCTTTTCTCAATCGATTTAATTTTTACTCTTTTTGCTAAAGCCAAAGTTTATTTCTTGTAGCAACATCATAGGTACAATTTGACATATGATTTAAAGATTTTTTAGATAAACTTGGTCTAAAAGATGGAATTTATTCTTTTTATTAAGGGCCTTGAGTTTTTATTGTTCTTGGTTGACTCAATTGATCAATTCTTTGCATGCTTGGTTTGTTAATATTGTTCTTAATTGGTTGGTATGGAATCTTCTTTTTTACAGAAATTTATGTAGCCAATCTTTCGACAACATTTCCATTATTTTTTACCATATCTTGAGATTTTTTTAAGATTTTGGGTTTAAATGTGCATTCCATCTCAGACTTACTTTTTTATGGATAATTATTTCGCCTTTTAATTATGGATTTAGATTTGCTTTATCTTTCATTCAAGTATGATCCTGAATTCCCCACAGCATTAGAGATAACTTGCTCAAAATATGCCTCAAGGGTTTAAAAATGAGGTTTACTTTCTTCTGTTTTCAATCTTGATTATGTCTTATTCTTTAATTTACTATTTTCGTTGGCTACTGCTTAATTTTATATCATCAAATAATTATGCAAATTGTACTATGAGTTAGTTCCATTAATTTTATTTTTTTCATCTCTCTTCAAATAAATATTATCATCTTGCTTATCTATGATATGCTTAGTTTTTGGTGACTTTGTATTTATATATTGCCTTTTTTGAACAGATTATTTTGAAATAAGAGATGGATGATTCTTTGATATATTACTAACACTCTAGGATTTTTCCTTACGATAGATATAATCTTGCTCCTTCAATATTTATAAGATTCTATCTTCTTTTAAGTTTTTTGCCTCATTTTTTTGAGAAATGTTGGCATAAGGCATGACTTAGTTTTCTTAATTTTTGTAATGATTTGAACCAAATCCGACTGAGACACTTGCTTTCTTTTGTATGGAATGTCCATTTGCAACTAAGAAGTGGTTGCCAGACTCAAACAGGGAATCTTCTTCATTGTCCTTTTTGCCAATTTAAGAGAAATATTCAATATTATTAAGTTGATTAAGAAAGATGCGTTATGACTCCTTGATTTCATTGAATTTATTGAAAGATGAAAACTTTTATTAGATCCGTGAATGAGCATATTAGTGGGAAAAGTGATTTTGTTTATTATTGAGTTTTTAATTGAGTGTGTTGATGTCCTGTATAATCTGGGTTTATTCTCTGCTCTCCTTGCTGAGATCTAGCATAGATAAAAAATCACAAGCAAAGATGTAACGATAGATAATTCTAACGAATCAAAAATTACATTAAAAATGTCTCACGAATAAAATAAAAATCCAAAATGACTCAATTAAAAAATATTCAATCAAATAAATAAGTAATTCAAAGGAAATAATGTAAATGATTTTTGCAAATTAATATATTTTTGATTTTATGTTTTTTAGTTTCAAGAAAGTGATTATCAAACTCAACCTTGTTTTTTATTCTTTAAAAAATCTTTAAGACTAGGACCTTTAGCTTTCTCTTCTTTTTCTTTCATTTCTCTTCTCAAAGTATTTGATTCCTCTTCTAATAATTCAGTTGAAGTGCTTATCTTCACTTATAATTTTTCTTCTCCTAATCGCTATTTTAAAGTTTTCAATATCTATCTGGCTTTTTTTTGGACAACTGCTCTCTTTCCATTTAAATTTGAAGAAAGATTTTTTAAGAATTTTCCATCAACTTACCACTAAGTTTTGTTTTCTAACATTTCACTAATCAATCGAATTGCTAATTCAGAAATTTGTCCATTTAAAGCCTGAGTTTGAACACATAACTCTTCTAATGCCCATGGATTCCAATGACTAGGTAGATGATTTAGTCCTTTCAAAGCTTGAGCTTTTAAAAATCCTTTCTCACTGACTGATTTAGACATCAAGGCAGCAACTAATGGCTTAATCACTGAGCTTTAAATTTGTTCAATGGGCTGAAATTCTATTATTTATGAAAGAAGAGTCAGTGCTTCTTTAGAATTATTACTGCGTAGATTGTCAACTTGAGCTACGATTTGCTTGTAGTTAATTGGAAGCAATTAATTAAGAAAAAGAGAAGAATAATAACGATTTGTTTGGCGAAGATTGGCTGCTTAACAAAATTAATACTTATTGTTTGAAATTGAATGAACCATTCTTTTGATTGAAAGCCAAGGTCGATTGCTCCCTGGGAAATAGCTTGAGCAGAGGGCTGAAGCAATTTATCATAGGGAACGTATTAAACTTTTTCTACTGCTTATTCTTGCATCTACATGTTATTATTAACTTATGAGTTGGTTTGAACTTAAACTGTCATTAAAGATTTATTTCCGATCTCTCTAATTTTCAAAAACCTTTCTTATTCACAATAAATTGAAGAAAAAAGTCAATTTTGATAACTATTCAGTTTTGATTTGAATAATATTAACGTTAAATGTCACAAAGATAACGTTCCTAGCTCAACTACGGTAGTGCCTATAGTCCTTCGCGTACTGAAAGACCAAATGCCGGTAACTAAAGAGAAGAAATATTGAGACCCCAACAAACTGAAAGAGATAGACAAATTCATGGTGATTCTCCAACCAAACACGATGTTGATTTTTATATTCGGAAAGTTAATCGTTACGAAGTTGAGATAGCAAGACTAGAACATGATCTTAGTGTAACAAAATTCAAACTTTCAAAAGCAGAGGACCATGAAATAAAATATGACATTCTCTTTAAAGAAAATCAAAAAACTGTGACTGAGTATCTAGACTCTAGAGATGAACTGTAACTAACTAAAAGAGATTTGTAAAAGGCTCGGCTCGAACAATAGCAAGCTTCACAACAAATACGTGCATTAAAGGCATAAGTTGAAAATTAAAAGAAGAACAACTAGGATTTATTAAGCAAAAAGGAATAATTAAGAAACAAATCAACAAATCAAGGTCAATAAGAAAGAGAACTCCTAAGAGATAATTTTACAAAGGAAATCGATAATCTCAAAAGATAAAATAGGGATGTTCAATAAAAATTGAAGAAGGAAATTAATTAATTGAAGGGGACTGTTAATCTCAAGGAAACTATCTAAGCTGCTTTGGCCAATAAACTAGAACATATCAAAAGAGAAAAAAATTCATAAATTACTCGATTAAAATAATTAGTTGGTGATTTACGCAATTAATTAGGTGAAACTCACAATAAAAATTAATAAAATGCTCGTATCAATAGATCACAGTTGATCAATGAAACTGAAGATCGACTCAATAAAGTGAGAACTCTGGGTCAACAAATTTAAGAAACTTTGAGCGAATAAATATCTAATTTAAATTAAACTTTAAGAAAAAAAAATAATGAAATTCTATTTTTAATTTAATGTGATAAAAAACAACTCTAGGATCATTAAAATTCGGAAAATAGCCTAAAATCTTTAATTGCCAAACTTTAAGACAAAATTTTTACGATTCAACGAGAAAATTAATTAGAGCTTTACAATACGATCTCAAAGCTAAAAAATCAATATTAATAAAATTTGAACAAGGCAAACAATTAATGGGAAGAAATAAGACTAACTCATGCTTCTCAGACATAATCTCTCAAAAAAAAAATCAATGAGCAAAATAAATAAATATAATTGCTTAATTCTGAAAACAGAGCTTTGGAAAATCAGCATAAGCATTTATCTCAAGAAAATGAGCATTCAGTGCAAATGCTGAGTCAAAAAATAATAAATATGGCAGCAGATCGAGACAATGAGCTTAAAAATTATACAACTTCCATGAAACAAATTGAAGATGATGCAAAGACAAAGTTGGATGACCTTCACACAGCAATACAAAATAAAAATACTTAAACTTAAATTTTACAAGCTCAAATAACTCTAAAAAATGGATAAATCAAACATCTTTTGGAAGAAATAAGTCGTTTAAGATAAGTCAACAGAGAAAAAATAAAAAATTTAGAAAATACAAACTCAGCTGAGCAAAATGCATTAAATAATCAATTAACTGCATTAAAGAAACATATATTCGAATTAAAAAGAACTATACACGAACTTTAAGGCAGACTTGAAGATGATGAAGCTGAGCATCAGCTTGCTCTTGAAACAAGTAAAAACGAACTTCAAACTGAAAAAGAAGCTAATTAATTGTTAAAATCTCGCAATCATTTCCTTGCCGAATGGTGTGCAGAGTTAGAAAGAGATTTAAAGGCTGAGAGAGTCAGTAATGTAAATATTCTTCATGATCAAAACATTTCTCACCGCTAGAATGTACAACTGAGATAATAAGTCAGAGTATAGATTGAAGCTATTAAAAACAAATAAGTGGAGCAAATTCGTAATATTCACAAACTTGAGAAGAACAGACTGTAGTCATAATTAGCAAAGCGTGAGCATGAACTAAGAGATAAAAAAGAAGAATTGGGAAGATTATTAGTTCAATATAAGTCACTGTAAGCTAAAGTTGGAAAATCTTCTAAAGTTGACAGAAGTGCTTAGGATGAAGGAAAATGTCGAGCTACTCTCGAGGCCTAAATTTTGCTAACTGAAAATATATTTAATGCAATCAATGTAGCTTGATCTATCTTCATTCCTTTTATATTTTAACCATTCATTATGATTAGTAAACATTCCTTACATCTTGTTTATGAACGATTAAATTATTTAATTTATTCGAAATAATCATTCATTTGCTTACTCTTTCCTCTCTTATTCGACTTGAATGATTTCAGACTGAGATTATTCGCTTATTGACTATTAATTACTCTCTTCACCTTATAACTTTTTTAAAAGTTTAGCTTTCTTTTTAAGTTGCTTCTGTCTTTATTTCTTTTTCTGTCTCTTCAAATTCTTCTTTTTTGTTAGTTCTTCAGCAGCCCTTAGTTTTACATCTCTCTGCCCCAAAAATTCTTATCTCATTTTTTCTTAACGCTCAGCTTGTTCTGACTTAAACTTGAGGTATCTCTCTTTGTCTCTCTGTCTTCGATAAGTATCATCACTAAGGCCAGCACGTGTCATAGAAGTGGTAATATTTTCCACTTTTTCAACCATCAAGGAAGTGATTGGATTGTGGGTAAATTTCATCTCTTTTAATTATTATAGGTTTGTGGATGTGAGATTGTGAGAGAGTAGAGATGTAGAGTTGAGAAGGTAAAAGCTGGCAAAATGAGATTAATTGAATATTAATATCCAGTTGATAGTGGGAATGGAGGTCGAAGAGCATAAAGAATCAATCATTTTGCATCACATCCCCTTCCTCACTGAACAAGAAGCGAAGGCCCTTATCATCAAGTCTTTGCCACAGCTTCATCTCAACAGCAGTGATATTCAGCTTCTCCGTAGTGGGGACAAATACCAAGCCTTCCTTATTGTTCCTGCCTCTCAACTCGCAGAAATATGCGACTTGAAAGAAATTGCTTTAGGAAAGGATAAAATCTTTATAAGAAAAGGTTTCACCAATTTTCAAGTCTTTGTGAGCAAACTTCCTGATGGATTGACTTCTGAGGAAGTGAAGACCGCTTTGGAGGCTGATTTCGGCAAAGTGTTGAAGGTAGAAGAAGTTCAACCTCACATAGGAGCCAAGAATAAGTTTAGACATTGCTATATTCGCTTCGAAAATGATGAAGATGCTGAAAAATGTCTTTTTAATTCTAAAAAGATTTAAGTGATGAAAGACAAGGATATCAAAGTTGCCAGAGCCTATGCCATAGGCGAAAACGAAGAGACTGATAAGAAACTCTTCCTCAAAGTTCTCAGTCCTATTGACGATATTGAGGAGCTTTAAAAAGCTTTGAATGATCACTTCATAAAATAGGGAAAATTAAGATAAAAAATTCGTTATGAAAGTGGAAAAAGTTACGTAAACTTTACTTCGTCCGAAGTTGCTGATCGAGTGCTTCATTCTTTCAAAGGAGGTAAAATTTCCAAATACGATGTTGTTTTAAGACCATTTGCTTCAAACAAAGATAATTACACTATTTTTTTGGGAGGACTTATTCCAACGATTACTCAAGTTCAATTAGAGGCTGCACTTTCAGCTTATCAACCATTATTGTCAGCTGTTGTTTTGCCAAGCAACAATCCTAATATTCGCAACGGTAGTGCTACTTTCGGTTCGCAGTATACTATCAATTATTTAGATAAACCTTTAAAAATATTTTGGCTAATTATGTTGAGGATAAAAAAATAAAGGAAATATTTACTGGAGTACCCTATATCACTGTCCACATGAATGCGAAAGATAGACTTGATTATAATTCATTTAAAAAAGGAAAAATAGAGTCGATTCCAAAAAAGATGCAAGCTAATATGAGCGGCATGATAATGCAACCTCCAATGATACCTCCAATGAGTTTGATGTTTCCTTCAAATATGGCATTCGGACTTGGAACCATGGGGCCAATGGGTTCAATGAGCAGACAAATGCCACCTCCTCAGTTCAATTGATTGTTCATATATTTGACTGATAATTTTTAATTTATCATTGAGGTAATTGTAATATATTCATTAAATGATTCCAAGTATTTGCTTATTATAAATATTTTAAAAAATTACATTGATGACAACAAACAATTGATAATTCTATGTCTTTAAAAATACTTAGAAAAGTATTATTAAAGTGTTATATCTTGAATCTAATTTTCCATTGAGATCTTGCACTCTTTCATCGAAATAGTTAGGACTCATCAGCAAATCAGTAATTTAAAGGTACTTCACCATCCATTTTTCA
>DYPS01000143.1 GCA_020719775.1 Desulfosporosinus sp.
GATTTTCTTTGCCTCGATGTTGGAACTTAATGCTGCTTGTGGTGGAGTACAAGATTCTGAAGTATTAGGAATTGATATTGATATACGAGAACACAATAAAGAAGCCATCGAAGCGCACCCTATGTTTAAACGTATTTCAATGATTCAGGGTTCTAGTATTGACCCTGAAATTATTGCACAGGTCAAAGCTAAGGCAAAAGGTAAGCAACGTATATTGATCTCTTTAGATAGTAACCATACCCATGAACACGTATTAGCAGAGTTGGAAGCCTATGCGCCACTCACTTCTGTGGGTAGTTATTGTGTGGTATTTGATACCATTGTTGAAGATATGCCAGCGGAGATGTTCCCTGATCGCCCTTGGGGGCCGGGAGACAACCCTAAAACGGCCGTGTGGGAATATTTGAAATCACATCCTGAGTTTGAGATTGATAAGCAGATTGATCATAAGTTGTTGATTAGTGTTGCGCCGGATGGATATTTGAAGCGCATGAAATAAACAGGTGACGATATGAAAAAGCAACCTTTTTTTTCTATATTTATTCCGACAAAAAACAGACACCAACATATAGAAGAAGTTATGCAAAGCATTTTGCATCAGAATTATTATGACTTTGAACTCATTATATCTAACAATGGAGCAAATAGTGAAACACGAGACATAGTAAACCGTTATATTCATGACAAAAGAGTACAATACATCGAGCATCCTCAAATACTCGGAATGCCTCAACATTGGGAAATCGTCACAAAAAACCTTAATGGTAACTATATCATTATAGTTACAGATCGTTTTTTGCTTAAACAAAACACATTAAGATTCTTACACACAACAATAACATCATCAGACAAAGATATGAATGTAATTACATGGCCTTGGTCAATGTATTACCCCAAGAAAAAAGAACTATTTGAGTCAATAAAGACATATGAAAGAGAACCATCCATAGAGGACATAACAGAAATAGACTCATATCAAGAACTAAAAAATATGGCTAGCGGCACTATGAATAAATATCCGTTCATACTCCCAAGAGGCTTGAACTCATGTGTAAAAAGCAACTTCATGGATAACCTAAGAGAAAAACATAGAATCATATTTAGAAACATAAACCCCGACCATACGTTTGGTTACTTATGCTTACATAATACGAAAAAAATCTATCATATTAACTACCCATTATCTATATCACTGGGCATTGAAGATAGCAATGGTCATAAATCATATCATGGCAATGCTGAAAGCTATCTAAAAGAAATTGGCATTAAAGAGCCTTTTCTAAATGTTCCATTAAAATTAGCATTTGTCATAAACAGTATCCATGAAGATTTTTTATCAATCGCAAAGCTGTCGCGCAATGACGAGATTATTAAGAAGTGGAATAAATCTGCATACTATAAAGAGTGCTTAGTTGAGTTAGATGCAAAAAAAACCGCACAAATACTTAGCAAGGAAAAACTTAATGAACTAGAAAAAGAAATTTTTCTTACAATAAAGAAAGAAAAATGGTCAATAAAAGCAATAATAACAATTTTTCTCATAAAGAATCGCATCAGATTAATAATAAAAAGAATAAGTCAAGAAAATAAAAGATCACAGTATATTTCATGTAAAAACTCATTGACAGCCGCAAAAATATCGACCGTAGATTATAAGCCATGAATAAGATAAAAACATCATTAATTATTCCCACATACAATGGAAAGAATAAATTACCCGCTACATTAACCGCAATAAATCAACAAACAATACCACCAGATGAGATAATTATTGTAATTGATGGAAGTACTGATGAATCAGAAACATGGATAAAACAAAATTTCGATTTTAGCAACCTACTTATCATCTCACAAAAAAATGGTGGACGCGCTAAATCAAGAAATACAGGGGTAAAACACGCACGCGGTGATATTATTATATTCATAGATGATGATATTGAAGTGAGAAAAAACTTTATAGAAAATCATATTGCCGTTCATTTGGAACATCCATACTCCATTGTAACTGGTGCAGCTTGGCAGGCTCACAAACATGATGCAACAGATATAGATAAAGACTTTTTTAAGTTTCGTGAGTTTATTGAAAGTCGATGGAAAGAAAGCTTCCCAGAAAACTCACCCCTCTATAAAGCATCATTCAAAAAATTTGGTTGCTCTTTTGCTAATTGCTCATTTCCAAAAGATGTATATACTTCCCTAAACGGAATAGATGAAAAGCTAAAAGATCACGAAGATTTTGATTTTGGCATTAGAGCACTTGAACAAAATATATGCTTATATCATGCTCCATTTATAAAAACATCGCATAGAGACTTCTCAGGGATAGAAGCTTACATAAACAGGCATGTACAGCTTTATAAAGAAAATCTCAGATTGGCAGAAATACATCCCCACTACAAAGAACTATTTCCAGAAAGATTTTCCTTGCCAGCCAGAAATAGAATAAAAAATAAATTTAAATTTATTTTTTATTTTAATAAAACCTGGAAAAAAATTATTGAGAGTAAAGTATTTCTTACTTTTACCACTGCAAAAATAAGATTTAAAATATATGAGTATATTATATACTCAACAATATCAAGACGCAGCATTTAAAGATGATTATCTATATAATATCAGACATACACAAATCTTTAGCCTTCGAGTGGATAGCTGACTCCTTTCAAAAAAAAACACAAGCCATTCATTACATTCTACTCAATTCTACTGATTCAGCACTAGAGCATTATTTACTTCAGAAAAACCTGCCAGTCACTCGTATCACGGTTAAGAGTAAAAAAGACTGGCTAACAGCATGGCTAACGCTACGCAAACTTCTTAAAAAATATCAGCCCCAAATCATACACTGTCACTTACTTCAGGCTAATATTTTGGGGCTTACTGCGGCATGGTCAC
>DYPS01000144.1 GCA_020719775.1 Desulfosporosinus sp.
AAATATAGTAAAGAACAAGAGTAAACTTAAGGAAGTTTCTAAAATTTTGATAGAAAATAAATCTACAATTTGGGCTAGTAAATATTTTGTTGAGATAGAAAAAATTATTTCTGGTATTCAGAAAATTGATGAAAATATTACTGATATGAAAGAAAGCAAAATTTTCAACACGGGTGATGCAAAATCTCAACAAGACCTGTGTTTGGTGAGTTTTGCTATTAGTTTGGATATTGTTAGTTCAAGTAAGAATATAGAACTTTTTGACAAATTTTGTGTGAAAGTTTGAAAGATATGAGATTCTAATTTTAGGAATTTTGTAGCCAGACCGGTTTTAAGTGGTCAGAATTCAGATTCTGCATTGCTATTACAGGCTAGTTTGCAGAGGGATTGATTTAATATAAATTCTGATTGAAGAGTGGTCGCATCTGACGGCAAAGAAGACAATTTTGTTCGTGAAGATATTGATGTTTATGAGATATTGGGGAATAAAGAGAAGCTATTAGATTTGATTGAAGTGTCCAAACTTTTTCACAATTATTTATTTTTGTTACAGCCGAAAGCTAAAGAGCAAAGTATAGTTGTTCATACGACACCACACTATTCACCGACATTTAAGAATCAGCGAACTAAAGATTTTTGGTCTATTTCAGATGAAACTAAGCAGGAAATTCAGAATGCAGAAGAAGGGGCATTGGGGCTTGATTTATATTTATGACTATGGAATTTAACTATTCAGAGTGCTGAGGGTCAGGTAAATCAGTTGTCTATTTTGCCACAGGAGTGATTTGATGAGTTTTACAAAAATGCGATAAAGTTTTTGATTCCATATTCTATTGAGATGAACTCTGGTGGGCCAGAAGAAAGCTGACCTGATATTGTAGAAACGGATTTAAGGCAGTATTTTTTGGATTCGGATGGAAATATAAAAGAGAATATTGAGGTTGATAAGGTTTATTTGGATATTAAGAATTTTCATAAAAAACTTGGTTATAATTCTGAGTACAAACTTGCGGTTTGAGAGGAAATTCGTGAAGCTGGGATGGATAGAATTATGAGGAATGAAGAATTGAGAAAAAACACGGATATTTCCTATACTTTTGATATTGTCAAGGATCAAGTTGATGAATACAGAACCAATCCTGAGTATAATATTTTGGAATCTGTTGGTGATTTTACACAGGATATGCCAACCAGTCTAAAAAGTTGGAGACATGATTGAATTCACTTAGATTTATGATCGGATAAAATTTTGGGTATTTTGTATTGGTGAATTGATGTTTGAAAAGTAGAAATCTTGTGAAACCAAGAAAAAAAAGATTCTTTTTGGGCGAAACTTAGAGAAATTATTGAACTGCTAATTAGCAAACTAAAAAATGAGTGAAAGTCAGAGATTGAAGAGGTTGAGATATATAAACTTTTGAGAGAATTTGTAGAAAATTCTGATCAAAGTATAATTCAGAATTTATCTGAGGAGGAAAGGGAACTTTTGTTGGACATTATGGCACCGGAGTTGTTGAGGTATAAACAATTTTCTGATAGGTGAAAAATAGTTTTGGTTGGTTCATTGAATGAATCCTTGAAGAAATATAAAGAGGTTTGTTCTATTTTGGAGTCAGAAGAAGCTAAAAAACAGAGAAAAATGGATTGTTTTGTATTGGTTGTGATGTGAAAATTTCTGGAAAATTGAGAAATTAGCGAAGAGGTTGAAGAACAGATTCAAAAGTTATGAGAGAAGTATTGAGAATCTACAAATTTTGGTGAGATATTGGCAGAATTAAATAAATTATGAATTACGGAAATATGAGTTTTGGAAGAAGTGAAAGAACAAGAAGAATTGGTCTTGAGAAGCCAGAAATCGCAAATTTCTTATGAAATTTATAGCAGAAATATGGTAAAAAATGTGTTGGATGCAAATTCTGAGTTTGTAAATAGTTTGAGAGAAGATGATGGTTTATTGGATATTTATGCTGATATTGAGTGAATTGGGAACTGGGATATTTCCGATGCTAATGAGGTTCAGGTTTTGCAATATAGCAAAATGATCGCACAAGAAGTTTTGTTGATGGCTGTGGCTGGTGGTTTAGCGAATGTTTGAACAAAACTTTTGGTTAGAGGTTTGGTGACTCTTGTGGCAGATACTCGTAAGTGATTGCAGTTTGCGAAGTTAGTTAGTAATTTCTATAAATTGAAGAAAATAAAGGATGTAAAAACATTTGCCTTGGCGACTGGAGATTTGGTCGCAGAATGATGTCTTTTTCACGGATTTACTAGTATTTTGAGTGGAGATTTGAAGTGATTGACAAGTTTGGAGTGATATGCACATAGTGTAGCTTTCATCTGAGTTATGAGAGCTTTTTCGAAAATTTTATGAGCAAAGAAGTTGGATGTAAATTTGGAACAGAATGTAAAATTTACATTTAGAAACAAGGAAATCAATAAAACAGTATGAAATTTAACTGAAGAAGAGTTATTTCATTTTTTGACTTATACAAAAGAATGAAGTATTTTCTTGAAAAACTCTATGAATATTAAGCCGAAACCTGAAGATTTTAAACAAATTTTACAGGAATTTTTTACGATACAGATTCCTGGATTAGCGAAAGAATCATTATCGATGTTTGGAACTGGAGTTGTGGTTGATTTAATTTTTGGGAATGAAGCAGATTTTTCTATGGAAGCGATGTTGCATACTTTTGCGATTGTGATTGGATTGAGAATTTCACACAGAACTTTGCCAATGCAACAATTTGTGTCCAAAGTCAATGAACATTTTGAGTCAAAACTTTTTGCAGAAGATTCTAGGAATAAGTGAATATTTGTTAGGTATAACGAAGAAACAAAGACTTTGGAGTTTTATATAGATGAGATGAACAAGGTTTTAGATAAGTGAATAA
>DYPS01000004.1 GCA_020719775.1 Desulfosporosinus sp.
GATAAAATTTTAGAACTTATTCGATGCCTGACATAGAATTTATTACATTCTCATTTTTGGTGGATTTATATTTTTTCCAAGCAAGGCATAACTTTTACCTACTCGCGCTACTGGTACATAATCAAGGGTTAGTTTTTCTTTGTCTGTAATAATCTTTTCATCTATATATTGTGCCTTAATCTCAACAATAAGAGGAATAGTCTTGGAACCCTTTAGGTCAATCTCTTGATAGAGTTCACAAAAAAAAGCACTTGGAATCCCCTTTACTATTGGAGGAAATTCATCAACAACTTTTTCTGTATTAATGTTAAAAAGTTCGGCTTCACTTTGTGATGCTTCAAGCTCTTTTGAACTAAAATGCATCTGTTCTAAATTTGTTTCATTAACCATACAAATTGTACATTTTTTAGATTCACGCAAGTTTTTAAGCGTATCTTTTTGTGTTCCATCACTTTTGTGCCCAATACTCACTATCATTGTAGGAGGCTCAGAAGAGATCCCCATAAAATAGCTAAAAGGAGCAATATTAAGAGTACCTTTTGCATCTTCCGTACAAATCCAAGCAATAGGTCGAGGGATAATAGTCTGCGCCATAAGTTGGTAACGCTGTGTAAGTTCTTTATCTGCATAATCAACAATCATATACACTCCAATAAAAGATTATTCAAATGGTCAATCTTTTCTCTGAAATCTTTCACTTGAGTTCTGAATTTATCCATATCCTCTTTTATACATTCCTCTTCAAAGGAATCAAATGCAAATTCTAATTTCTTTTTTACATTTTTATAATTATTAACAGCAATGCTTAATTGTTCTTCATATTCTTTGAGTAAAATTTTTTGTTCATTTTCTATTATTGTTTCAGTCATATTTTTATCCTTTTAAATCTTTTGAAAATACATTTTTAATTATTAATATTTAAAAGTTCAGTTATATATTTTGCTTCATCATAAGCACAAAGCACTTTATCTAAATCTTTTCCATATACGATGATTGGTCTTTTGAAAAGCATATTATCTTTTTTCAGCCATTCTAATTTTCCATTATCATCAAGATTTAATTCTTTCAATCCTAATGTTTTGTATTTTGTCCCTTTTGAATTAAATAAAAGATTAATATCAACTTTTGAAGCAAAAAAATTGACAGTTTCATCAGAAATAGGTTCTTTTCTAAAATCTATAAATTCGTAAGAGAGTTGATGACTTTCACAAAACTTGATGGCATTTCTTACACTACCACAAGTTTTTATACCATAGATTTTCATAATTTTTATTCTATGATTTGTGGGACAATAAAATAGTTATCTTCACTGTTTGGAGCATGTTTTATAATATGTGATGCAAATTCTTCATTTTCATTTATTATATCTTCTCTCATTGGTTGTCCACCACTTAAAGTTGTAAATGTTGCATCAACTCCACTTACATCGATTTCGTTTAAGTTTTCCACGAAGTTTACAATATCAGCAAGCTCTGCTTTTAAATGTTCTTTTTTTGACTCATCTATCTTTAATGATGAAAGTTTTGCTAATTTTTCTATTGTTTTGTCATCTATTATCATTTCGATTTTCCTCTTTAATTTTCTTTTATTATCGTTCGTTTGTTGTAAAATTCTTTTTTAAATTGTACCCAATCATCTTTTAAAATAGCCTCTCTAGCTTCTCTCATAAGATTGAGATAGTAGTGAAGATTATGAATTGAACCAAGGCGAAAATAAGTCATCTCGTTGCTTCTAAAAAGATGATTAAGATAAGCCCTTGAGAAGTTTTTGCAAGTGTAACATTCACATCTACTATCGATTGGAAGTTCATCCTCTTTATATTCTGCTTTTTTGATATTTACCCTTCCAAAGGTGGTAAAAAGTGTCCCATTTCGTGCATTTCTAGTGGGCATAACGCAGTCAAACATATCGATACCCCTATCGATATTTTCTATCAAATCTTCAGGTGTTCCTACCCCCATAAGGTATCGTGGTTTGTTTCGTGGCATAAACTGTGTCGTATATTCTACAGTGTCATACATCTCATTATTAAGCTCTCCAACACTTAGTCCACCAATAGCAAAACCATCATAATCTTCCATAGCACACAATTGTTCAGCTGACATTTTTCTAAATTTCTTACTTATTCCACCTTGAATAATTGCGAAAATATTTTGGTTTATCCCAATCCCTTTTTCTTTTTGTTTCATATGATAATTTATCGCTTCTTGTGCCCATTTTGTAGTTCGATTGATAGAAAGTTCTATCCTCTCATCGCTATTTGGGAGTGCGACTAAATCATCAAGTATCATCATGATATCACTACCAAGCTCATATTGTGTATCTAGGACAGATTTGGGAGTAAAATAGTGTTTGCTTCCATCGATGTGAGATTTGAACATAATCCCATTTTCATCTTGTTTTGTATTTTTTCCATCCATTTTTCCAAGACTAAAAGCTTGGAATCCACCGCTATCTGTTAAAAAATTATTTGGAAAACGACTAAATCCATGAAGTCCGCCAAATTTTTTGATAGTTTTACTGGTTGGTCGTAAATAAAGATGATAAGTATTTCCTAAAATAATTTTTGCTCCAAGATTAAGCATGTCATTAAAATCAAGTGCTTTAACTACCGCTTGTGTACCAACTGGCATAAATACAGGAGTTTGCACTTCTCCATGAGCAAGAGTCAATGTGGTAGCTCTTGCTCCTCCACTTGTAGCATCTATTTGAAATTTCATATCTTTCCTAAGTTTGAGTATATTTTATAAGGTTGAAATGATACAAAAAAAGGGCTTATTATCTAGTAAACGGCTGGAAGTTGATAGTTTGGAAGAGTATCAGCAAAGCAAAGTTCATAATTAATTTCTTCTGGTAATACAAAATTATTGATTATTTCATTTAACTCTAAAGATCGCATTTTTATCTCACTGTTGATATCTAAAAAGAAATATTTTTGACCTAAGGCTTTGATTGGTGAGTTTCCATTTGTATCAAATCCACTAATAGCTAAAAAGGGTACATCAAGGGTAATTGAGAGAGTTTTCAGGAAAATATAGGCTATTTTGATAGACATATAACTTCCTGGACCATTAACATAAATAATCTCATCAATAGTTTGTTTTTCTAAAATTTGATTGACAATATGAGGTAATATATCGCTTGTTTTTCCCTCTTTTTCTATGGTTTCAGTTAAAATACCGTTTTTGTAAATACCTATCAAAATAGGATTCGCAATAGAGATTATAAAAAGTGTAGTTTTCATATTATTAATTTTTTATGTTACTTTATTTGTTGCATATGCCATTTGAAGGTTTTTAGCTTCAGTTGTTTGTGTTGCTAATTCCAGATCAATTATTTCGTAATTTTCTGTATCTTCAAGGAGTTTTTTTGTAAGCAAATGATTAAGATGATGACTCCCTGCAATTGCTTGATATTCACCTATCATTGTATATCCTAAAAGGGACATATCTCCGATAGCATCAAGAATTTTATGTCTTACAAACTCATCATCATATCGAAGCCCATCGGGATTGAGTATTTTTTGGTCATCTAAAACAATTGCATTTTCCAAACTTCCACCAAGTGCAAGTCCTACACTTCTTAGATATTGTACTTCATGCAAAAAACCAAAAGTTCTAGCACGACTAATATTTTCTTTATAATCTTCAATAGAATAGTCAAATCTAAAATTTTGCTCACCAATTACAGGATGATCAAAGTTGATAGAAAAATCATAAATAATATGATTTGAAGGTTTTAGCTTAACACTTTTATTACCAACTTCAATTATTACCTCTTTTTTGATTCTCAAGGCTTTTTTAGGTTTATCTTGCTCTTTGATACCAACTTCATCAATAAGCATACAATATCCACTGCTACTTCCATCCAAAATTGGGATTTCATCATTATCAAGAATAATCCGAAGATTATCTATCCCATAGGCATAGACGGCAGAGAGGAGATGCTCGATAGTTGAGATAACGACCCCATTTTTCCCAATAACAGTTGCCATTTTTGTATCAATAACACTACTAGGATTTAATGGTATTGTAACCCCTTCATCTTTTCTGTAAAAGATGATTCCCATATCAGTTCCAAGTGGTTCTAAAACCATCTTTACAGGGACACCTTTGTGAAGACCAATCCCTACTATTTCTACACTTTTTCTAATCGTTCTTTGCTTCATTCTTCAGCCTTACTCTGTTTCATTATGATATTTCTGCACTTCTTTATGGATTTTGGTTTATCATCTCTTTACTTGCCGTAAGTATATCAGTTATCCTTGTTTTTATCCAATTTGGATCCATCCATTCAATAGGATTTACTTCAATTCCTTGTACTAAAACACCAAAGTGGAGATGATCACCCAAAACAGCACCTGTAATACCTGTTGTTGCTATTTTTTGGTTGGTAGTTACTTTTTGTCCAATATCAACAAATTGGTTTGTAGTATGAGCATAGAGTGTTGCAAGCCCAAGTCCGTGATTGATAATGATAGTATTCCCATAAATTCCAAGATATTCTTTAAAAATAACATCTCCGCCATTTGAAAGAGTGATACTATCTTGTGCAACACTTGCCCAATCAAGTCCTAAATGCCAAGCTTCATCAATTTTTTGGTTATTGAAAAAATAATGTCTTCTCTCTCCAAAACCAGCAGCTGTGCTTGAACCTTGCAGTCTTACAAAAGTATTGAGTGGAAAATCGCTAAAACTATCTTTTGGGAGATTTTTTAAACAAACTTCTTTAATTGTAGTTATATTTTTTGCTCTAAGTTCTCTATTTTGTTTTACAAATCTTGCTGTTAAATCTTGTGGCACTTCCTCATTCATCTTCTCTAAGACATTTTTACTAACTGTATCTATAAAGTTTTGAGGTATATTTAAATTGTCATTTTTAACTGCGAAATCTTGAATATAAAGAGGTACTTTTGCTATAGATTTGTTTCCTGCTTTATCGATTGCCACAACATTCACCCCTTGAAATGCTTCGAATGGAATATTGATATCCCAAGCGATAATGGCTGCATAATGATTTGGCTTATAAAAAGGGATGAGTTTAAAATTGTGTGTATTATTAAAAGTTATGTAAGCAGTATCAAGATTTTCATCAGCAACTTTGACAACAACTAATGCACTACCACCTCGTGAGATATATCGACTGTTATTTAAAACTACTGTTTCTGGCGATTTTGTATCAACTACAATATCATAAGTGGTATCGGTTGTATTTCCAGTTAAGAATACCCATTGACTATCATCGGTTGCTTCAATTCTAATTTTAATAGCTTTCCCTTTGTATAGTGTATCAAATTTTGGTGGAGCAACTTTTAACGATAATTTTTGAGTTTTTGTAGTAAGAATTTTTTCCTCTAGAATTTTTTCCTCTTTTTCATCTATAAAAGTTATTTTATAAGATACAAGAGAGCTGTTATCAGTAAGTTCTATATCAAGAGGTTCTTTTAAATTCCATGAACTATTTTGTTTAAGCTTAATAATAGGAGATTCTCTTTCAAATTGAGGTGAAAACAAGATAAAAGCTCCCCCTAATATTGCTATGATTATTAAAATAGGAATGAGTAATCTCCCACCAGTATTTTTTCTGTCACCAAAATTTCTTTCTCTCATTGTATTCCTCCATTAGTATAAAAATTATTTTTTATAAAGTTTATTATTTCATTTTTTGCTTTTAAAACATTATCATGTTCTATTGTACAGCCAGCTGCCATTTTATGACCCCCACCTTGGAATTCTGAAGCTATCTTTGAAACATCTATCCCATTTTTACTTCGTAAAGACAATCTTGTTTTTCCATTTGTTGGACGAAGCAAAATAGCAATTTGCACTACAGAAATAGAAAGTATCATATTTACAGAATCTTCAACATCTCTATAATCAGCACCTGTTGTTATTAACCATTCTGGTAATGTATAAATTGTCGCGACAGTTCCTTCTAAGTGAAGCTCTAAACTCCCAAGAACCAAAGGAAGGAGCCTATATTTTGCTAATGATTCCCTTTTTGTAAGCATATCTGCAACATAAGATGGATTAGCTCCACAATCACAAAGATGATGAGCTATTTGAAACATTTCTCCATCAACTCTTGGTGTACTAAATTGTATACTATCATCGTACATTCCAGCATAAAGACAAGTGGCAACATTCGCAGATATTTTCAAATTATTTTGTTTGAAAAACTGGTATAAAACCTCAGCTGTACTTGCTTTTGTTTCATCTAGAATATTGATATCACCAAAATAATCATTTGAAGCATGATGATCAATATTGATCATCTTTGCATCACTATTAATCTCTACAGCAGGTCTTCTTTGATCACCACAATCAACATAAACTACCACATCATATGAGGTTGGTAATTTGTTTGTAATATGTTCAAATCTATTGAGAAAATTAACATTTCTTGGTAAGTTATCCATTTTATTAAAAACTTTATGTTTGATTTTATTTTCATACATAAAGTTACTAAGTGCTAAACCACATGATATAGTATCGACATCTGGGTTTATATGAGTTAAAACAAGAATATAATGTGCTTGCCTTATGGTTTCTAAAGCTTCTTGATAAAAAGACATTTAAGAAGTAACCAATTAATCAAATTTCATAGAAAAATCAAGCCATGTTGCTTGATGTATGATAGAACCACTACTTATAGCATTTACACCACTATTTAAATAAGCAGAAATAGTTTCTGCTGTAATATTTCCACTTGCTTCAAGGAGTATATGGGGATACTTTTCATCTCTAAAATCTGAAACTTCTTTGATTTGAGCAGGCGTCATGTTATCACACATAATGATGTCTCCACCAGCATCCATTGCCTCTTGAGCTTGTTTAAATGTTTCACACTCTATCTCTATTTTCGTAACCCAAGAGATTCTTTTTCTGGCAATTTTGACAAATTCTTTAAGATCCGCAATAGTTTTTAAGTGAGTATCTTTAAGCATTAGGCAATCATCAAGTCCAAGTCTATGATTAATCGCTCCACCAACTCTACTTGCATATTTTTCAAAATTTCTAAGTCCAGGTCTTGTTTTTCTTGTATCAAGTAAAACGACATTGCTTCCTTCAAGTAGCTTAGCATATTTTGAAGCATTTGTAGCTATTCCACTTGCATGTTGGAGGATATTTAAAAAAGTTCTTTCACTGCTAAGAAGGATAGATGCCTTCCCTTCCAATTCAGCGATAGTATCCCCTTTTTGTACGATATCGCCATCTTGAAGTTTAAAAGAACAATCAAATTTTTCAGTTCTAGCTAGCACTTTTGCATATTTTACACCTGCTAGAACTCCATCATCTTTAGCAATTACTCGAGCTGTAAATCGTCCCTTTGGAGCAATATCGAAAAATAAATCACCTCTTCCATTGTCTTCTAAAATTGCATTTTTTACAAATTTTCTAATATCTATTGCCATTGTTAATTTACCTCAAACATTCTTTCAAGAGCCATTCTTGCATATTTTACCGTATCATCAGATACAAAAATTTCATTGTCAAATTGTCCATTTTTAATAGATAAAAGTGTATTATACAGATCTTCTACAGTGGTTTCATTCATTGTTGGGCATTCTGGTTTTGTTCCACTTAATACATAAGTATTTTTTTCTCTTAGACGGTTTACCATATTGTATTCTGTTCCAACAACCACTTTTTGTTCAATATCTAAATCTTCTGTAATATATTTAATAAGTTGTGAAGTGCTTCCTACAAAATCAGCTTTATCTACAACAGCTGGATCACATTCAGGATGAACAGCTACTATGATCTCAGGGTATTTTGCTCGGAAAAAATCGATATCTGCTGGAGTAAAGAGTTGATGAACGGAACAAAAACCATTAAAACAAATTATATCTGCACTTTTAACATCTTCAATATCATCTATTCCAATAACTGCAGATTTTAATCCGATTTGTTTGGCAAAATTTTGTCCTAAACATCTATCGGGGACAAAAAATATTTTTTTCCCACTTTCGAGACCTTTATGGATGATTTTAAATGCATTTGCACTTGTGCAAACATACCCACCCATTTTCCCAACAGCAGCTTTAACTGCAGCACTTGAGTTGATGTAAGTGATGGGCAAAATATCTTCATTTGATATTCCTGCTTCATTTAAAATTTTTAGATTTGCCTCATAATATTCAACATCAATCATCCGAGCCATAGCACAACAAGCAATCTTAGGCATTAAAACTCTTTTATTTGGAGCAAGTACTTTGACACTTTCTCCCATAAAACCAACACCACAAAATAGGATATTTTTTGCTGGAGTTGCTATCGCTTTTTTTGCTAATTCTAAACTATCACCAACAATATCGGCTAATTCAAAAACTTCATCTTTTTGGTAAAAATGAGCTACAATCGTAACATCCAGTTCTTGTTTTAGTTTTAAAATCTCTTCTTTGAAATTCATAAATAGTAGTACCTTTTAAAAAAATATAACCAATAATATAACTAAAAGTTCTTAAAGAAAAACTTGGGCTAGATCATTTTTACAAAAATGTTAGGAAAGCTTAGATAAAATCAAAATTAGAATTATTTGCTAAAATGAAAAATATTATTTAAAAGGATCTTTTTTGGAAAGACTTGTCGGTGTTGAAAAAATATCATTCGAAGAAGAAAATGGTGAAAATATATTGCGACCTAGTGTTTGGGATGAGTATATTGGACAAGAAAAGATAAAAAAAAATCTTCAAGTTTTTATTGAAGCTTGTAAAATAAGAGATGATGTACTTGATCATATCTTGTTATTTGGCCCCCCAGGACTTGGAAAAACAACACTTAGTCATATTATTGCAAATCAAATGAGAGCAAATATTAAAGTAACAGCGGCTCCTACGATTGAAAAAGCTGGAGATTTAGCTGCTATTTTAACAAATCTTCATGAAGGTGATATATTATTTATAGATGAAATTCACAGGTTAAGCCCAGCCATTGAAGAGATACTTTATCCTGCTATGGAGGATTATCGCCTTGATATCATCATAGGAAGTGGACCAGCTGCTCAAACTGTTCAAATAGATTTACCTAAGTTTACCCTTATTGGTGCAACAACAAGAGCAGGAATGATAAGTAATCCTTTAAGAGATAGATTTGGAATGCACTTTAGGATGAATTTTTATAGCGATGAAGAACTTTCAAAGATTGTAACTATTGCTTCAAAAAAATTAAACAAACAAACTACTGCTGAGGCTAGTTTTGAAATAGCAAGAAGAAGTAGAGGGACACCAAGGGTTGCTTTACGACTTCTAAAGCGAGTGAGAGATTTTGCTGAAGTAAATGGAGAAAACGAGATAATAATCTCAAGATGCAAATATGCTCTTGATGAATTAGGTGTTAATGATAAAGGATTCGATGAGATGGATTTAAAACTTTTAGAACTACTCGTTTCAAACAAAGGGAGACCGATGGGATTATCAACTATTGGAGCAGCACTAAGTGAAGATGAAGGAACTTTAGAAGAAGCGATAGAACCATATCTACTTGCAAATGGCTATATTGAAAGAACAGCAAGAGGTAGAATCGCTAGTGTAAAAGCATATGAATTGTTTAGACTCACGCCACCGAATAATGATATGAGTAAAACTTTATTCAATTAATAATTTTTTAATGGCATTAAGATAACTTAAATTGGAAAGAGTATTTTCTTTTCTATAAGCTTTGTCAAAAGCAGTACCATGATCAACCGATGTTCGCTTTATTGGAAGATTGAGTGAAACATTTATCCCCTCGTCAAAATAAAGAGCTTTGAGTGGTGCTAAACCTTGATCATGATACATTGCTATAAAATACTTAAAGTTTTTTCTTTGTTCTTTTGTAAAGATAGTATCGGGGACAAAAGGACCAAAAAATACCTCTATACCTAGTATTGTGTTGATTTTTAAGATAGCTTTTGTTATCTCTTTTTCTTCATTGCCCAAAACCCCATTGTCACCAGCATGAGGATTCAGACCAAGAACTGCCACTTTTTGTGGATTTTCACTTTTATAAAAATTATCAAAAAATTGGTAAAGCTTCTTTTTTTTAATCTCTTTTGCTACATCTTTTAATGGAATATGTTCTGTGAAAAGTGCAACAAACATTTTTTCACATCCAAGCATCATAATTGCTTCAGTTTTAAAAATATCTCTAAGCATATCGGTGTGTCCTACATAGTTTATTCCGGCTTTTTTCCAAGATTCTTTATTTATAGGGAGCGTACAAACACCATCTGCTTTCCCTTTTTTTACTAATGTGATACCATTTAAAAATGAAAGATAACTAAACATACCAGATTTTTTTGATACTTTTCCTGGTTTGATAAGAAAATCATGATATGTTGAAAAAATTGTGAAGTCAGATGGGATTGGAAACTCTAAAAGTTCACTAGCTTGTTTTAAAAGTTCCTGATTAATACAATAAATTGGATGGCATAAATCTCTAATAATATAATGATTTTTTAATGCAAGTTCTATTCCAATGCCATTGATATCCCCAATAGAAATAGCAATGTTTTTTTTATTTCTACTCACTTTATGATAGCTTTCATATCAGCTATTGCTTGAGATAATCCAGTAAATACACTTCTTGCTATGATACTTTGCCCAATATTAAGTTCTATGATTTCAGGAATTTCAGAAATTAGAGAAACATTTTGATAGTTTAATCCATGCCCTGCAGCCACTTTTAAATCTAAATTTACAGCAAGTCTAGCACTATCTGCTATCTCATAGACATTATGAGTTAATTTTTCTGAAAGTTCATCTCGTGATAGTTCAAGTTTTTTAATACTATGGTGTGTTTTAGATAAACCACTATAAAGCATTGCATAGATATTTGCAAAAGTTCCTGTATGAAGTTCTACCCATTTAACTTCTAGCTCTTTTGAAAGTTCTATCATCTCAAAAGTAGGGTCTATAAAAAGGGAAGTTTCAATCTGATTATCATGTAAATTTTTGATGGCAGTTTTAATTCTTTCAAAATGAGTTTTTAGATCAAGTCCCCCTTCTGTTGTCACTTCAGCTCTATTTTCTGGTACGAGTGTTACCCGATGAGGTTTTAAATTACAAGCTATTTGTATCATCTCTTCGTTGATACTACATTCTAAATTAACAGGAAGTTGCGAAAGATTGATGATGTCCCTTGCATCATTATCGTGAATATGTCGTCTATCCTCTCGTAAGTGAATTGTAATCTGATCAGCTCCACAAAGCTTACAAATAGAAAGTGCATCTAGTGGATTTGGGTCATTTATTTTTCTAGCTTCTCTCAATACGGCAATATGGTCAATATTTACACCTAATAACATTTTGTATCCTTATGTTTTTGATTTTTGATTTTACCCTAAACTTTATTAACCACTAACTATAAAACATTTAGCTAAAATATTTTTTCAATAAAAGAGAAAAAAAAGGAACACAATGTTTCAGAAATTAGATAACAATAATGATAAAAATCTTCGTTTTATGATGATAAGTGCCTCTGTACTTATTGGACTTTTTATTTATCTAAGCCTCAAAAGTGATAATCTTATAGAATATAGAAGTTATTTTCTAGGAACAATATTTGTATTGGTTTTAATTGGTTTAATTTTTTATTTGAATAAATATAAAGAGAAAGTAGGAGCGATGATTTTTTCAAACAAACTTCAAACTGAGCTTGAAAATATGGCTAAAGAACCACAAAAAGAGATCTTTTCACAAATTTCTTCAAATTCTCAAATAGAACCAATAACTTCTCATATTAAATTTAGTGATATTGCTGGAATTGAATCAATTAAAGAGGAACTTGAAGAGATTGTTGATTTTCTTAATAATCCAAAAAAATATACCTCTTTTGGGGTAACTTTACCAAAAGGTGTACTTTTGGTGGGACCTCCAGGGGTTGGAAAAACACTTATTGCTAGAGCAGTTGCTGGGGAAGCTGATGTTCCATTTTTTTATCAAAGTGGGGCGAGTTTTGTCCATATTTATGTAGGGATGGGAGCTGTTAGGGTAAAAGAGCTTTTTTTAAAAGCAAAATCTATGGCACCAGCTATTATTTTTATAGATGAGATTGATGCTGTTGGAAAAAGTAGAAGTGGCGGAAATAACGATGAGAGGGAAGCAACTTTAAATGAACTTTTGACTCAAATGGATGGATTTGATGGGCAAAATGGTGTGATAGTAATAGCAGCTACGAATAAAATAGAAGTTCTTGATGAGGCACTTTTACGAGCTGGGAGATTTGATAGACGAGTATTTTTATCGTTGCCATCACTCAGTGATAGGATAAAAATACTTAAACTCTATACTAAAAATAAAAATATTGTTTTTGATATTGAGAAATTAGCGAGTGAGACAAGTGGCTTTAATAGTGCAGCTTTGGCTACTCTTATCAATGAAGCACTTTTAAATATGATAAAACGAGGAGATGTCTCATTGGTTGAAGAGGATATTAATAGAGCAAAACAAAAAGTACAATTTGGAAAAAAACAGCTCAATATTTTGTGTGAAACACAAAAAGATACTCTTGCTACTTATCAGGCTTGTAAGGGATTTATTATTCAAAAAAAAGTTTCCCTTTTTGATGATGGGATAAGTGATGAACTTTGTGAATATCCAAGTAAAAGTGAGTTGATATCTAAAATAAAAGGATATCTTGCTGGAAGTGTTGGGGTGGAGATATTTAAAAATGAACCTTATGCAGTTTTCCCAAATGAGTTAGCAAAAGCAAAAGAGATAGCAAATGATATGGTAGAAAAATTTGGGATGGAGAAAGAGAGTAAAGATATTTTAGAGAAAGCGAAAGCTGAACTTAGAGTAATTTTATCCTCAAATCATGAAGAGATCGAAAGACTCAAAAAAATGATGATAAAGGATGAAGTAATTGTTTTTTAGTGGATTTTCTTTAATAAACGAAAGTGAAATTTTTGATGAGTATCATATCAGAAGTGATGTGGTTGCTTGTGGATTTAGTTACGGGTGTATTAAATTAGTTGAAAATATTTTAAATGGCACTTTTGAAAATGAACCTTTCACAAAAAGAATAGATAAAATACAACTTTTTTCTCCTGCATATTTTAATGATAAAGAGGAAAAATTTAAAAGAATGCAATTGATGTTTTTTCAAAAAGATCGTGATATCTATTGTGATAATTTTTTAAAAAATTGTGGTTTTGATAAAAATGCTAAAAAGAAATATTTTAACATGGGAACTTTTGAAGAGTTGCAAGAATTACTTTATTATTTTTGGAGCAAAGAGAAGATGGAAAAGCTAAAAGAGAAAAATATTATTATTGAAACTTATCTTGGAGAAAATGATCTCATTGTCAATACTTGTGAAGCGCTGGAATTCTTTAGAGAGTTCGGAGAGGTTTATTTTATAAAGAAAGCAAGTCATAATTTATCTTAAAAAATCACTTTCTTTTATCCATTAGATCAATTATCTTTCCATATCTCTTGTGTAATAGTTACACTATTATTGGTATTCATTAAAGTAAGTTCATCATCACTGATATTACATTGAAGATTGATTGAACGATCTATAAGAGATTCTATATTATCATTAGTTTGTAAAAAGATTATTTGAAGATTTTTGAATCTTTGAAGAGAATTTTTGATTTGTTTAAACCAAGGATTCGCTATTCCTTCTTGAAAAGTATAGATGATTACTTTTTTAGAACGACCACATGCTTTTTTGATTCGTTTTTCATCAGGTTGACCCAAATCTATCCATAGTTCGATATCACCATTTAAAGATCTTTGCCATAAAGCTGGCTCATCATCTTCTGAGATATCTTTAGAAAATATTAAAGTATCGCTAGCATTTAAAATAAATGCAATCACTCTAATCATTAATCTTAAATCATTTTCAGATGGATGTTTAGCAATAGTTAGATTATGCTCGGCATAATAATGTTGATCCATATTTGCTATGTTTAGTAGAGCTTTATGAATAGTTGCATTTGCAGCCATAATGTTGGTGTCCTTTTTGTTATTTTTACTCATAATAAGATAAATTCCTGTAATTTTTTAATAAATATGTATCACATACAAGAGTGTGCTAGTAGCTCAGGACGATATTCAAAATGCATAGTATCATAGTGATACCATCTTCCTCCCCAAATAAATCCATATTTTTCAAAAATTTCTACAACTGATAATGGCATACTATTTTTATAATTTATTTTTGCCATTTCATCTTGTGCCTCATTTTTCCAATATTCTGCTTTTGATGGCGAAATATCTATAGCAATACCAAAACTATGCATTGAAAGACGCTTTGTATCTCTGATGGTTCTATAGTAATATGTTGATGGATTATCACCCCATATTCTTTCATTTACAGGTAGCTTAGCTATTTCTTGACCAACAAGATAAAGTTTTTTATCAACCTCACCAATTTTATTCACAAATAGTTTTACTAATCCTTTTGATGTTGGCCAGTCTATTTGAACTAGATTTTGTTCAACTTCTTGTTTTGTTTTTCCATAAAGTGCTTCAAAAAAAGGCTGATAACGAAGTCTTCCTGGATCAAAAAGATAAGTTGGCTGTGTATTAATTTTTTCTCTTTTATATTGTTGACTTAATTGCATAGCTAAATCAGCATTATTAATTTTATCATTCCAACTCTCTTGTTTACTATTTGTATGATAAGGTAAAATAGTTCCATTTTTTAAAACAATAGATGTTTCATTGGCAGATTGTATAAGTTCACCATATCCTTCTTTATAACATTGAGGAGAATTGCCATAAAGTGAAATAGTAAATAAGAACCATAAAATTAAATAATTTTTCAAAATATATCCCTTGAACTTTTTAAATTCTTATTTTTTCTTTGCTTTAAGATAGACTCTTTTTGGCGCTGGATAGCCTTCGATGGTTTTACTTTGATTTTCATTATCTAAAAAGTCTTCCAAACTACATTCAAAACTCCAAGCAGTTGCTCTTTGTTCTGTACTATCTGTTTTAGTGATTTCAAGCACTTCAATATCTTTAAAACCAGCACGATTGAGCCAATTTTTGAAACATTTAACTGTAGGGATAAAATATATATTTGGTATCATAGCATATCTCTCAAATGGTGTCAAACAAACTTCTTCTTCCCCATCAATCATAAAACTATCAACGATTAACTCCCCATCAGGATTAAGACTACGTGCAAGTGCCTTTAAAGTAGAAATAGGATCACTTCTATGGTATAAAACTCCAAGCATAAAGATAAAGTCAAATTTATGAGGATAGCTCTCGATATGTTCAACCCCAAGCATCTCATAAACTATATCACTTTTGACAAAACTATTAACAAAATCAAATTGGCTTCTAAAAACAGCCGATGGGTCAAACCCTACAAGTTTTTTAGGATTATCTTCAAGCATCCGAAACATATAATAGCCATTATTACACCCAACATCTGCTACCACTTTATCTTTAAGATTAAAATATGGTCGAAGAAGATTGTACTTTTTATTTGACTGCCATTCACTATCAATTTTAAGTCCACAAATATCAAAAGGACCTTTTCTCCAAGGGATTAAAGTTTTTGCATTTTCTGTAAGAATTTCAAATTCTTTAGTAGTTAAATCTTCTTTTTCTCCTACTTTAAACCAGTCGATACATTGATATTCATACTTTTGTTTATTTGCAATAAGAGTAATATTTCCAATAGCATCTCTCATAGGGACTATGTTTTTCCAAGTAAGCCATTTTTCCCGATCCATCTTAATTTTTTCTAAATTTTTCATATCTTCTTTCAATTAACAATTAATTAATACTTAAGTTTTATAATTCCCTTACTTAAAATAAATAAAGCACAATTCAAGTATGTTATAAAATAATAACATCCACTAGATCACCAACATTTAGTGGAGTTTTTACTTCCCCTTGTATCAAAAGTCCAGTATCTCCTAACATATTCGTTAAAATAGCACTTGTCCCTGATTTTTTCCCATCAAAATCTATATAATATTTCCCATTAATAAGGTTTAAATTGCAAGCTTCAAAAGTGGTTTTATCCCCTTTGGCATTCAGCTTTTCATTTAAAATAGCTTTGATGATAGGTAACTTTTTATCTTCACCTTGTAGTTTAAAAAAGATTGGCAATACAAAAAGAGCAAAAGTAACAGTACTACTATAAGCAAATCCTGGGAGTCCAACGATAAATTTATCCCCTTTTTGAGCAATGATAATATGTTGTCCTGGCTTGATATTGACCCCTTGAAAAAGAACAGTTGCTCCCAGTTTCTCTTTGATAATATCTTTTACAAAATCATAATCCCCAACACTGACTCCACCAGTTGTCACAACGATATCATTTGTAAGGAGAGCGGTTTGAATAAGATTTAAAATGGATGCTTTGTCATCTTTTAGAACACCCATTTGATTGACGTTCGCACCATATTTTTTCCCTAATGCTTCAAGTGTAAGATGATTTGTGCTTCTTATTTGAGCTTTATTTGTTTGGATTTCACCCAAATCAAGTATCTCACTTCCTGTACTTGCTATTGCAATTGTAGGAGTTTCATACACTTCCACTTCGCTAAGATTGAGCCCAGCCATCACACCAATTTCAGCAAATCCAATCTTCGTACCACTTTTGATAAGTACCTCATCTTTTTTGTAACTCTCTCCAACTTCTCGAACCGAAAATCCAAAAGGGACTTTGTGAGTTATCAAGATTGTGCCATCCTCAACCCTCACATTTTCAATAGGGATCAAAGTATCACTCCCACTTGGCATCAAAGAACCTGTAAAAGTTTTGATACAACTCCCGCTTTGGACAAGAAGCCCATCATCACTCCCAGCTGGATTAATCCCACTTATCGTAAGACGATTTAACTCTTGATCATCAAACTGTATCGCATACCCATCCATAGCAGAAGTTGGAAACTCTGGATAATTTCCCATTGCTACGATATCAGTTGCTAAGATTTTTCCTAAACTTTCCATCAAAGAGAGCTTTTTTATAGCCCTTTTTGCTATCTCTACACTTTGTAATATCTCTACACTTTTTTCATAAGAGATAAACTTTTTCTTACCAATTTCACAACTCATCTTTTTCTATTTCCCTTTTTATATTATTTTTTATAACTGCTTTATCTTCTCAATCTCATCTCTAAGCCTGATAGCCTCTTCAAAATTCAAATCTTTTGCAGCTTTACTCATTTGTTTATTAAGTTCAGCGACTAGTTTTTGTCTTTCCCCTGCTGGCATTTTTGTAAGCCTATCGAGTTTAAGTGCTATGGTGTCGTACTCTTCCATTTTCAAATCTTCATCAAGCCGTCTAATTGTTGTAGTTGGTGTGATATTGTTGAGCGTGTTAAATTCCTCTTGGATTTTTCTTCTATTTTGTGTCGTTTTGATGGCAAATTGCATACTATCTGTCATCTTTTTGGCAAACAATAGCACTTTTCCATTACTATTTCTTGCAGCCCTTCCCATAGTTTGGATAAGGCTTGTTTTACTTCTTAAAAACCCCTCTTTATCGGCATCTAAAATAGCTACCATTGAAGCTTCAGGGATATCTAAACCTTCTCTTAAAAGATTTATCCCAACAAGTACATCAAATTGTCCAAGTCTTAGTTGTCTTATGATTTGATTTCTCTCAATCGCATCAATTTCAGAGTGCATATATTTTACTTTTAAGCCCAAATCGTTGTAATAAGTTGCTAGCTCTTCAGCCATTTTTTTGGTCAAAACAGTGACTAACACCCGCTCATTTCGCTCCACAACTTTTTTTATTTCATCGTGAAGTCGCTCCACTTGATAGGTGCTGTCAAGCACTTCTATCAGTGGGTCAAGAAGTCCTGTTGGTCGTATGATTTGTTCAGCGACTACACTTGACATATTAAGTTCTAGCTCATTTGGAGTGGCACTTACAAAAAGATAATTTGCTTTTTTATTGATAAACTCATCAAACATAAGGGGACGATTATCAAGTGCAGATGGAAGCCGAAAACCATACTCCACCAAAACAGTTTTTCTGCTTCTATCAGCTGCATACATTCCACGAAACTGCGATAAACTCACATGAGATTCATCAACTATAAGCAAATAAGGACGATTCATTGCTTCAAAATAATCTATAAGTGAATAGGGAGTTTCTCCCACTTTTTTATCTGTTAAAAGCCTTGCATAGTTCTCAATCCCTTTGCACATTCCTGTTGCTTCAAGCATCTCAAGGTCAAATTCAACTCTTTGTTTAAGTCTTTGATACTCTACAAGTTGATCATTTTCCTTAAAAAATTGAAGTCGTTCTGCTAATTCCTCTTCGATTGATTTGATAGCATTTGCCAATCTATCTTGAGAAACAATAAAAGGATTGACACTGTAAAGAATAAAATTTTCTAAACTTTCTGTTTTGTTGTTTGTGAGATATTCATATTTTGTGATAGATTCAACATCATCTCCAAAAAACTCGATTCTGATATATTCCTCTTGATAATAAGCTGGAAAAATATCGATAACATCGCCATTTACTCGAAAATCACTTCTGTCAAAAAACTTATCATTTCTTTTGTATCCCATCTCGACAAGTTTTAAAAGTAAAGTTCTTTGGGGATATTGTTGTCCAACTTCAAGTCTTTGGACATTTTGTTTGTATTCTTCTGGATTTCCAAGTCCATAATTAGCACTTACAGAGGCAACACAAACTATATCCTCAAAACTAAGAAGTGATGCTGTTGTACTTAGCCTCAATCTTTCAAGTTCGGAGTTAATTGAACTATCTTTTTCTATAAACAAATCTTGACGAGGAATATAAGCTTCAGGTTGATAGTAGTCATAGTAAGAGATAAAATACTCCACATGATTGTCTGGAAAAAAGCCACGAAATTCACTATAAATCTGAGCTGCTAAGGTTTTATTGTGGGTCATTATCAGTGTTGGCATCTGAAGTGCTTCGATCACTTTTGCCATGGTGTAAGTCTTACCACTTCCTGTAACTCCAAGAAGAGTGTTGTATTTATTGCCATTTTTTATAGAGGCGGTCAGTTGCTCTATCGCTTTTGGTTGGTCTCCTGCTGGAATATAAGGTGTGTGTACTTTAAATGGTGTCATAGGGTGGATTATAGCAAATTTGTGTTTAGTCAAAAGACTTATAGAAAATAAAAGCTAAATTCTCCTGTTTTTTAGAAGTTCATTATTGTTTTAAATTTTTTTACTAGTTGATTGCTCCAAATAATAAAAGAGCATTTTCTAAATCCTCTTTTGTATCTATTCCAAAACTTTTGGAAGATACTTCTACCATAGCTATTTTTTTACCAAATGATATTGCTCGTAGTTGCTCTAATTTCTCAATATTTTCTAGATTAGATGGTTGAAATTGGCAGAATTGATTAAGGCTTTTTTTTGTAAAACCATAAATTCCAAGATGTCCAAAATAAGTAACATTAGAATAATGATCCCTATTATATGGAATTTTACTTCTTGAAAAATAAATAGCATCTTTTTTATCATCAACAACAACTTTTACATGATTTGGATCATCTGCAAGTTCACTATTGATCTCTTTATAAAGGCTAACCATAGTGAATTCTTCACTTGAACTCTTTACCCTATCTATTACTGCTTGCACCACTTCTGGCTCTATAAAAGGTTCATCTGCTTGAACATTAATAATTATCTCATCTTCTTTTAAACCTAAAAGATTTGATGCTTCATTGATTCTATCGGTTCCGCTTTGATGTAATTCACTTGTCATTACAGCTTTTATATTATATTTTTTTGCTAATTCTATAACTTCTTGTGAATCAGTAGCTATCACCACATCATCCAATGCTTCTACCCTTTTTGCTGTTCGTATAACCATAGGAAGTCCTAATATATCGGCCAATATTTTATTTTCAAAACGACTACTTTTAAGTCTAGCTGGTATTATTATCATTCTTCTAATGCTCCTATTGGTAGAGATGTTTTAAATTTTTCATGTAAAAATTCAAAAGGTAAAAAACTTTACTTGTATATTAAAGTTTGTATTTATATTGGTGATTTTAACATAGTAAGCTTAAAAAGTTAATTCACCAAGATTTATATTTTGTGTCTATAAAATAAGAGTATTTTTTATGAAAGAAATGATACTCTAAAACAATATTTGATATCATAAATAATAATTATAGAAAAGAGGTACAATGAAAACACTCACAATTATAGATACTTTTGGATTTTTATTTAGAAGTTATTTTGCATTGCCACCACTCAAATCAAAAAGTGGATTTCCTACTGGGATGATTACTGGATTTATGAATTTTATCGCTAGTATTGGGAAAGATTTTCGCACTGACTATTTGATTTTTGCCCTTGATAGCAAGGGAGATAGTTTTAGAAAAGAGATTTATAACGAATATAAGGCTCATCGTCCTGAAGCCCCTGAAGATTTAAGGGTACAACTTCCTGTTGTAATAGATTTGATAGAAAAGATGGGATTTATTGTTGCTTCAAAAGTTGGTTATGAAGCAGATGATATTATCGCTTCGCTTTGCCTTGACGCGAAAAAAAATAATATCAAAGTACAGATAGTAAGTCATGATAAAGATTTGTATCAACTTATCGATGAGACCACTTTTATGTTTGACCCAATTAATAGAAAAAAAGTTACCGATAATGAGTGCTTTACAAAGTATGGTGTTCATGCTTCCCAATTTGTGGACTACCAATCACTTTTGGGTGATAGTGCAGATAATGTCCCAGGGGTAAAAGGAGTCGGTGCAAAAACAGCTATGAGTTTAATAAGCGAATTTGGAACAATTGAAAATCTTTATGAAAATATAGATAAAGTGGAAAAGCCAAGATGGAAATCGTTGCTTTTAGAAAATAAAGAGATGGCATTTATCAGTAAACAACTTGTGACTTTACACCCTGAATGTATCACATTTGAGGAGTTTTCTTGTCTTTTAGAGGATATGACTTTGCCACTAGAAAATCCTATTTTAAAAGTGGCTGATATTTTGCGAGGGTACGATATGCACAATATCATCGCTAAGGTGCAAAAAGAGGGGACAAGTTATAAAACTATTATCCCTAAAGATTATGTTGAAAAAGAGGAGGTGATTTTAAAAGTTGATAAAAATATCAAATATGAGCTAGTAACTGATGGTAAAATCCTTGTAGATATAGTAAATAGTATCCCAAAAGCAACTATCGTAGCTTTTGATACCGAAACAACTGGACTTGATAGTTTAAGTGAAAAGATAGTTGGGTTTTCGTTTTGTTATGATGAAAAACACTCCTATTATGTCCCGATTGGACATTTTTATTTGGGTGTTGGGGAACAAGTGAGTTTTGATATGGCTAAAAAAGCTATCGAAATACTGAGTCATCATAAACTTGTGGTGCATAATTTTAAATATGACTATGAGATAATCAAACAAAATTTTGGTATCGAACTTGAATTGTTTGCCGATACGATGATAATGTCGTGGTTGGTTGAAAGTGATAAACCAGTTGGACTTGATAAATTAGCACTCAAACATTTTTCCCATGAGATGATAGCTTTTAAAGATGTGGTGAAAAAAGGGGAAGATTTTTCAAATGTGGAGATAGAAGTTGCTTGTAAATATGCTGCTGAAGATGCTTATATCTGTTTTATTTTGTATAAAAAATTTGAGAAAATTTTTCAAAGTGAGAGTGAGCTTATCACTATTTCAAAAGATTTGGAGTTTCCATTTATTAAAGTGCTGAGTTATATGCAAGAAAATGGGATAAAACTCGATATTGCTAAACTTGAAGAGCTCAAAAAAGTAAATAAAATCACCCTTGAAGAGCTAACAAACGATATCTATAAAGAGAGTGGTATGACTTTTAATATCAACTCCCCAAAACAACTGGGAGAAGTTCTTTTTAACCATCTTGGGCTTCCAACTGCTAAAAAAACCCAAACGGGATTTAGTACAAATGAGCAAGTTTTGGAAGGACTCAAAGATGCTCATATAGTTGTAGCAAAACTTCTTGATTATAGGGAAGCTTTTAAGTTGCAAAGTACCTATATTGAGCCACTTTTGGAACTTGGAAGTAGCAAGGAAGACCATAGAGTGCATACCTCTTTTTTACAAACAGGAACTGCAACAGGACGGCTCAGTAGTAAAAATCCAAATCTTCAAAATATCCCTGTAAGAAGTGTTGCTGGAAAAGAGATACGAAAAGCTTTTATAGCTGAGGCTCAGCATAAACTTGTCAGTGTCGACTACTCCCAAATTGAGCTACGACTCCTCGCCCATTTTAGTAAAGATAAAGCCTTGTGTGAAGCTTTTTTTGATGGAGCAGATATTCATCTTCGAACAGCGATTCATATCTTTGGGGAAAGTGAAGCAGAACAAAAAAGAAATATCGCAAAATCTATCAATTTTGGACTTTTATATGGGATGGGTGCAAAAAAACTTGGGGATACTTTGGGTATCAGTGCAAAAGAAGCTAAAAGCTATATCGATAAATATTTTGAGAGTTTTACCGATATCAAAAAGTTTTTAACTAGCGTAGAAGAGGAAGCAATGGAGAAAGGGTATATCACAACTCTTATTGGAAGAAAACGGAAATTTGACTTTAAAAATGCTACACCAATGCTAAAAGCCGCATATCTTAGGGAAGCTGTCAATGCTGTATTTCAAGGAAGTGCCGCTGATTTAATCAAACTTTCAATGGTAAAGATTTTCCAAAAATACAAAAATAATCCCCATATGAAGATGCTTTTGCAAATCCACGATGAACTGATTTTTGAGATAGAAGATGAGTATGTCTATGAGATAACAAAAGATATCAAAACGATTATGGAAGATATTTATAAACTCGGTGTTCCACTCAAAGTAAGTGTTAATATTGGTGATACTTGGGGTGATCTAAAATAATTTGTAACTATTTTGTAATACAATAATAATAAACTATTAGAAAATAGTGGAGTATTGTGTGATAGATATAGAAAAAGAGATTCAAAAAAAATTTCCAAAAGTTGATACTAAATTACCTATGATAAAAAAATCAATTTTTAAAGTAGCTAAAAAATTGATTCATGAAGATAAAATTAATGCATTTTTAAAAGAGAACAATGAACTTAGTGGTTTTGAATTTATTGATGCTACTTTAGATTATTTTGGATTTGATTTTAGTTTTCAAAGTAATCAAATTGAAAATATACCTGCAACTGGAAGAGTGGTGATTGTAGCCAATCATCCACTTGGAGCATTGGATGCCTTGTGTTTACTTAAACTTATTAGCAAAGTACGAAAAGATGTTAAGATAATTGCAAATGATTTTTTAGCAGGGATAGCAAATATTGATTCGCTTTTAATTAAAATAGATAATTTTAAATCAAAACAAAATAAAGAAAATATTTTAAGGGTTTATAAGGCTTTAGAAAACGAAGAAGCTTTGATTATTTTTCCAGCTGGTGAAGTAAGTAGAGTTACTCCAACAGGTATCAAAGATGGAAAATGGGAAAAAGGTTTTTTAAAATTTGCTAAAAAAACAAAAAGTCCAATTTTGCCTATTTTGGTGGATGGAAAGAATTCAAAAACTTTCTATACAGTATCTCTTCTTAATAAAACATTTTCAACTATTTTGCTATCAAATGAAATGTTTAAACAGCAGAATAAAATCGTTAATCTTGAAATTGGTAAGCTTATTGAATATGAAAATATTTTTTTACTACATACATCTATAGATGCTTTGCCAGAAATGTATAAAAAGCATCTTTATGGATTGAAAAAAAATAAAAATCAATTGTTTAAAACATCAAGTCCAATAGCACATGGAGAAGATAGAAAAAGCCTTAAAAAAGAGTTGAAGCAAAGTGAATTGTTAGGAACAACAAATGATGGAAAAAAGATTTATTTATATAGTTATATGAATGATGGAACTGTATTAAAAGAGATAGGAAGACTTCGAGAAGTAAGTTTTAGAAAAGTTCAAGAAGGTGTTAATAAAAAAAGAGATATTGATAAGTTTGATAAATATTATAAACATATTGTTCTTTGGGATGATGAAGAGCTTGAAATAGTGGGAGCCTATAGAATTGGAATTGCTGAAGAGATTTATGAAGAGTATGAATTTGATGGATTTTATGCCAATACACTTTTTAAATTTCAAAAAGATTTTTTACCATTTATGGAAAATTCAATAGAACTCGGAAGAAGTTTTGTTCAACCAAAATATTGGGGAACAAGAGCATTGGATTATCTTTGGTATGGAATAGGGGCGTATCTAAAAAATAATCCACAAATAAAGTATATGTATGGACCTGTAAGTCTTAGTGGTAGCTTTCCACAATATGCAAAAGAATTAATGGTTGATTTTTATAGTAATTATTTCAAAGGTAATAAAAAAATAGTAGAATCAAAAAATCCTTTTGAATATGAAACGAAAAATATAGCTTTGGAGAATAATTTTTCATTTCAAGACTATTCAAGTGATTTTAAAATTTTAAAAGATAAATTAAAAAGTATAGATTTAAATGTGCCAACACTTTATAAACAATATAGTGAACTTTGCGAAGAGGGTGGAGTAAAGTTTTATGGATTTAATATCGATCCTGATTTTAATGACTGTGTTGATGGATTTATTGTTGTTGAAGTAGCAAAAATCAAAGAGAGCAAAAAAGAAAGATATATAAAATAATTTTTCTTCGGTAGTTTATTTTAAAGTTAAAGAGTTAAAAAATAGATATAATCAATCCATCTCAATAATTAGAGGGAAAAAGTGATGGAAGAGATAAATAAAAAATTTGAAAGATGTCAAATGTTATTTGGCGAAAATTTTTTGAAAATTCAAAAAGGGAAGATTATTATCCTTGGAGTAGGAGGGGTTGGTGGCCATGCTCTTGATTGTCTTTATAGAAGCGGAGTAAGTGATATTACGATTGTTGATTTTGATAGATATGATCTTACAAATCAAAATAGACAAATTGGAAGTGATGCTCTTGAGCAATATAAAGTAGAACATCTTCAAACTATTTATCCTGGGATAAAAATCATTAATCAAAGAATTGATGAAAATTGGATTAAAGATACAGATTTAAGTCAATATGATCTGATTTTAGATGCCATTGATGATATTAAGCCTAAAGTTGAATTGATTAAAAAATACTATAAAAAGATAATATCTTCTGGCGGAAGTGCGAAAAAAACAGATCCAACAAAAATAGAGTATATCTCTTTATGGAAAACGATAAATGATCCATTTTTACGAAAAATTAGAACAATGCTAAAAAAAGATAAATTTGACAAAAGCTTTAAAGTGATATTTAGTAGCGAAGTGCCAAAAACAGTTTCAAAAGGCTCATTTATTGGTGTTACTGGGAGTTTTGGACTTACAATGTGTAGTATTGCAATTGACAGATTAATTAAAAAGATTTAGTTTTAAGAAATTTTGAAAGATATCTGTCAAGAATTATTTGAGCCGCAATACTATCAAGTCTCCCATCTCTTTTATGTTTCATATCTCCTTTTGTGAGCTCTTCTGCTTCTATAGAGCTCATATTTTCCTCTTGAAAAATAATCTCATTTTTAAACTCCAAAAGAGAAACAAAATGTTTGATACGGTTTTGCATATCTATACTAGCACTTGGAAAACCAACAATTAAAATGTCAATCTCCCATTCTTTTAAAAAGTTATCTACCTCCAAAGCAGCTTGATTTCTATTTTTTCTAAGGATTGGATGTTGAGGTGTTGTTATTCCAAGTCCAGCTGAAATAGCAACACCAATTCTTTTTAGACCTATATCTATGGAGGCAATTTTTTTATTTGACATTTTATAACCTCTTTTCCCATAATTTTTAATTTTTTCGAGATATGATTAATCGCTACAAACTTTCAAGTTTATATAATTAAGGTCGATAAACAACCCCTCTCGTACAGCCTGATGATATAATAAAATCCCTTAATAGCAATTCTAAAATTTAAAAACAATTTTTATGATAACTTTTTGTTGTTGCTATTTTATAATACTAATGTGTTATAATCTTTAAAAATCATAATACTAGGATTGTAGGTGCCAAATAAACAAATACTAAAAAATACTAATGCAGAAATTCTAAATCAATTTAATGCTTCACTACTTTTTGATAAGAAATTGTATCTTCAAGATATTAAAGGAAGTATTGCTCATAGTAAAATGTTAGCTTTACAGGGGATTATATCTATTGATGATCAAGATAGTATCGAAAAAGGTCTTTTGCAAATAAAAGAAGAGATAGAAAATAGACAATTTGTTTGGAAAATTGAAGATGAAGATATCCATATGGCTGTTGAAAATCGCTTAAGTCAAATTATAGGTACACCAGCTGGAAGACTACATACTGCGCGAAGTAGAAATGATCAAGTTGCGACTGATTTTACTTTGTATGTGCAAGATAAAACTTTGGATATCAAAGAGAAACTCAAAAAACTTATAACTACTTTTGTGGATATCGCTTCAAAGCATAGTGATACTTTAATTCCAGGGATGACGCATCTACAACATGCACAACCTATAAATTTTGGTTTTCATATGTTAGCTTATGCAAATATGTTTAAAAGAGATTTTGAAAGATTTACAAGTAGCTATGAAAGAAACAACTATTCTCCGCTTGGAAGTGCTGCACTTGCAGGAACTCCACACAATATTGATAGATTTAAAACAGCTGAACTTCTTGGATTTACAGCACCAACAAATTGTGCACTTGATAGTAGTAGTAATCGTGATTTTGCACTAGAAATTCTTTTTAATATAGCAACTTCAATGATGCACATAAGTCGAATATCTGAAGAACTTATCCTATGGTCAAGTTATGAATTTGGTTTTGTTAGAATGAGTGATGAATATGCAACAACAAGTTCAATCATGCCACAAAAGAAAAATCCAGATGTCCCTGAACTTTTAAGAGGAAAAACAGGAAGAGCATATGGAAACCTAATAGGACTTTTAACCGTGATGAAAGGGCTTCCACTTGCATATAATAAAGATACGCAAGAGGATAAAGAGGGTGTTTTTGATAGTGTTGAGACTATAGAGATAAGTTTAGATATTCTAACAGCTGTGATGGAAACTTTGATTATAAATAAAGAAAACATGGAAAAAGCTTGTAAAATTGGGCATTTGACAGCAACTGATTTAGCTGATTATTTAGTACAAAAGCAAAATATTCCATTTAGAACAGCTTACTACATTACAAAAGATGTTGTCGCTTATGCAAATGGATTAACAAAAGATGTGAGTGAACTTACAATAGAAGAAGTAAGAGCCTCAAGTAGTGAATTACAAAGCGTTTCAGAAGATATTATTGATTGTTTAAATCTTAGAAACTCAATGAATGCAAGACAAAGTTTTGGTGGAACAAGTACAAGCGAAACGAATCATCAGGTAAAAATATTTGTAGATTGGTTAAGTAAAAATTAATTTCTTAAGCCAAATATGATAAAATGGAAGAAAAATTTTAATAAAGGATTTTATTGGACTGTATAGGTATTAAGAGGGATGATATAGTATATGACCTTCAAACTGCTAAAGCCTTGAATATTCAAGGGGAAGAAATCATGGCATCGAACACTAAAGATGCATTGGAGATATTAAGGCACTCAACTGCACATTTAATGGCTCAAGCTATAAAAGAACTTCATCCGGAAGCTCAATTTTTTGTTGGACCAGTTGTTGATGAAGGGTTCTATTATGATTTTAAAGTTTCAAAAGCAATAACTGATGAAGATTTGAAGATGATAGAAAAAAAAATGAAAGATATCGCTTCAAAAAGATTGCCAATTGAAAGAGCAGAAATTAGTAGAGAAGAGTTCGCTCTTAAATTTGTAAATGATCCTTTAAAGCAAATGGTTCTCAAAAATATCAAAGATGATATTTTAACTGTCTATAAACAAGGTGATTTTGAAGATTTATGTAGAGGACCACATTTAGAAAACACAAGAACTATTAGAAATTTCAAACTTTTAAGAGTTGCTGGTGCGTATCTTGGTGGCGATGAAAATAATGAGATGATTACTAGAATTTATGGTATCTCATTTTTTGAAAAAGAAGATTTAACAACTTATCTTACAATGCTTGAAGAAGCTAAAAAAAGAGATCATAGAAAATTAGGTACAGAGCTTAAATTGTTTACTTTTAGTGATGATGTTGGTGCTGGTCTTCCTTTATGGCTTCCAGCTGGAGCTAGACTTAGAGGTAAGTTAGAACAACTTTTATACAAAGCGCATAGAAAAAGAGGGTATCAACCTGTAAGAGGTCCTGAAATACTGAAAGCAGAAGCTTGGGTTAAATCAGGGCATTACGCAAATTACAAAGAAAATATGTATTTCACTCAAATTGAGGGGCAAGAATATGGGATTAAACCAATGAACTGTGTTGGTCATATTCAAATTTTCAAAGATGATTTGGTTTCATACAAAGATTTACCACTTAAATATTTCGAATATGGAGTTGTTCATAGACATGAAATGAGTGGAACAATGCACGGACTTTTCAGGGTTAGAGAGTTTACACAAGATGATGCACATATTTTCTGTATGCCTACTCAAGTAAAAACAGTAATTATGGAAGTTTTAGAATTCGTTGAAAGTTTAATGAAGTTATTTGATTTTCAATATGAAATGATGGTCTCAACTAGACCTGAAAAAGCTATTGGTGATGATGTGTTTTGGGAAGCAACGACTCAAGGTATAAAAGATGCACTTGATGAAAATAATTACACTTATGGAATAGATGAGGGTGGTGGAGCATTTTATGGTCCAAAAATAGATATTAAAATACTTGATGCAATTGGTAGAAAATGGCAATGTGGAACTATCCAAGTTGATATGAATTTACCAGAAAGATTTGAACTTCAATATACGACAAGCGAAGATACAAGAGAGCGTCCAGTTATGATTCATAGAGCAATTCTTGGAAGTTTTGAAAGATTTATTGGAATTTTAACAGAGCATTGTGCTGGAGAATTCCCATTTAGTATCGCTCCAACAGAGGTTGCAATTATCCCAATTAGCGATAATAACTTGGCTTACGCGAAAGAGATCGCTGCAGATTTAAGAGAACTTGATATTGATAGTGAAATTTTTGATAAAAATGATAGTTTAAATAAAAAAATTAGAAATGCTGAAAAGGGACGAGTTCCTATGATTTTGGTTTTAGGCGAAGCTGAGATGGAAAATCAAATGGTAGCACTCAGAGATAGAAGAAAGAGAGAGAGAAGTGAGATTTCCAAAGCAGAATTCTTAGAAATGGTAAAAAATAAAAAACAAGAGGACAAAATTTGAATTTAAAAACAAAAAAAACAGATGATACATTGATGAACGACGACATAAGATTCCCAGAAGTTAGATGTAATGGAGACGATGGAACATCTTATGGAATAATCAGCTCAAAAGAAGCATTAAAGCTTGCAGATGAGCAAGGGATGGATCTTGTTTGTATCGCTGCTACTGCTAATCCACCAGTTGTAAAAATCATGGATTATAGTAAATTTAAATATCAATTAGAAAAAAAGAAAAAAGAAGCCAAGAAAAATCAAAAAATAATTGTAACAAAAGAGATAAAATTATCAGTAAAAATTGCTGCAAATGATGTAAGTTACAAAGTAAAACATGCTAGAGAGTTTATCGAAGAAGGAAATCATGTTAAATTTAGAGTTTTCCTTAAAGGTAGAGAAATGTCAAACCCAAAAGCTGGTGAGGATGTTTTAAATGCAGTTTGGCCTATGTTAGAAGATATTGGTGTCAAAGATCAAGATCCAAAACTTGAAGGTAGATATGTAAATATGTTGATTGTTCCTAAAAAGAAGTAAGATTCTTTAAATTTTTTTCAAGAATTAGAAATTAAAATTGGTAAAAATTAAAAATATTCCTTGTGTTATTTTAAGTGGTGGGAAAAGTAGTCGAATGGGAGAAGATAAATCACTCCTTCCCTTTGGTAATTTCAAAACTCTTATTGAATTTCAATACACAAAATTATCTACTATATTTGAAAATGTTTATATTTCAAGTAAAAATGATAAATTTACTTTTCCTTGTAAAATAGTTTATGATAAAAATGAGATTTATTCTCCAATGGTGGCTTTGGAGTCTATTTTTTATACATTGAAAGAAGATTCAATTTTTATTATATCTGTTGATACTCCACTGGTAAAAGAAGCAAGTATAAGATTTCTTATTGAGCAATCGCTCGAACAATCATTTGATGCCATTATTTGTAAGGATGCCAATAAAATACATAATCTTATTGGAGTATTTAAAAGAGTGGTAGAAGATAAAATAGGGAAGATGCTAGTTCAGAATAATCATAAAATTAATATGCTTTTAACTAAAGAGATCATAACAAAAATAGTATTCTTTGAAGATGCCAATCAATTTACAAATATCAATGAAAAAGATGATTACTTAAACTTAGTTAAAAAATTTTCAACTTTTAATCGAATAGAACTATAAATCATCACCTTAGCAAGTCTTTTCCAATAAACTTTTTCATAGCAAGGGGCTTTGCAATGGCGACATCTTGGTTTTATTTCATGAGGACAATTTTGGAGTCTATTTATGGAATAGCTGATGTCCTCAAAACATTGTGGGCAAAGTGTAAAATGTTCTGTAAAATTGACATTTTTGTAAGTGTGTAAGAGCTCATGTTCTGTTTGATTTTGATGATTTGTTTTACAAAAATAATCAAAATATCGTGTTAAGATAGCAATTTCTGAAGTGTATTTTTCTATATCCATGATGATATTATAGTCTAAATTTAAATTGTATTTATTGACTGTGATCAAAAAAAGATATAAATATATTAGTAGATTTTCTATTGTTTTTTACTTCTTGAAAATATATCCTAGTTCAAGAAGTTTATTATAAATATCTCCAGTAATTTCACCAGCTGCACTTGCTCCATGTCCACCATGTTCAACTAAAACAGTAACCGCATACTGAGGATTTTCGTATGGGGCAAAAGATGTTAACCAAGCATGAGATCGTTGAAAATATGCAAGTTCATGTTCTTGCATTCTTTTTTTCTCAGATTGAGGAATCCCAATGACTTGAGCTGTTCCAGTTTTTGCTCCTATTTTAACAAGTGAATTTCGAAGATTACTGAAAGCTGTCCCCTCGCTATGATTAGCTACTTCAAACATTCCTTGTTTTACAAGGGCAAGATGAGCTTGAGAAACGTTTAATTCTTTTGAAGAGATAGCATTTTCATCTTTTAAAAAATGAGGTTTTACAAGTTTTCCTGTTGCTAAAGATGCTGTATATCTTATGATTTGCATAGGAGTCACTGTTAAAAATCCTTGACCAATAGAGGAAACAACAGTTTCCCCCTGATACCATGGAAGTTTATGAACTTTTTGTTTCCAAAATTTATTAGGATTTATCCCTTTGGATTCATTTGGTTGATCAACACCAGTTTGTTCCCCCATACCAAATTTTACTAAAGTTTGATACATTGCATCAACACCTATTTTAAGACTTCCTTTATAGAAAAAATCATCACAACTTTCTCTAATTGCTTTGACAAATCCAGTTTCACCATGCCCTGTTGTTTTCCAGCATCTAAAAGATCGATTACCTAAAGGCATACTCCCTGAACATTCAACAGTTGTATCTGGAGAGATACCATTTTCAAGAAAAGAGATGGCTACACCCATTTTTATAACTGATCCAGGCGGATATTTTCCGTTAATAAGTTTATTTGTAAAAGGATGATTGAAGTCGTTGATAATTTTTTCCCAATTATCATGACTTACACCATTTACAAAAATATTATTATCAAATTCAGGGAAACTTCCAGCCGCTAGTATCTCTCCATTTCGGACATCCATTACAATAACTGCGCCAGTTTGATTAGCAAATCTTTCATGGATATACTGTTGAAGTCTTATGTCAACAGTAGTTTGAATATCATGTATCATAGGGGGAGTATTACTTGCGATGCCAACTATTTTATAAACAGAATTGACTTTGATTGTTTTGACCCCAAGTGTCCCTTGAAGTTGTTTGTTGTAATATTGTTCTATTCCACTTCTACCAATAGTTTCAAAATGTTTTTGATTGGTATCTTTGTCTATATCGGGGATAGAAATTTTCCCTGTATATCCAATAAAATGAGCTCCAATAACTCCATATGGATAAAACCTACTAGACGATGATTTGATCTCTATATAATCATTTGAATTAAAAATAGGATAATATTTAAAAAAAACCTCATAAGGGATGTGCTCAACTAATACAATATTCTCATGGTTATAAACTCCATCTTCTTTTTCATATTTTTTCTTTAAATCTTCATAGGTAAATTGAGGAAAGTACTTAGCAGTCATTTTGAAAATATTTTCAAGATCATTAATAGTTTCAAGATTTTGCAAGTGAGGCTTGATGGTAATTTTAAAGCCAATATCATTAATAGCAAGATATTCTCCATTTCTATCTAATATTGCACCTCTTGGTGGTGGTGTGAATTCTTGTTTGAGATAGTTTTTATTTGAAAGATCAGCATAATAATCATTTTTTCCAATACTCAAGCTAAAAACTCTTATAAGAATTAAGATAGAAATTGCTATTGCAAAGTAGATAATAATAAAAACTCTCATAATAAAATTCCCAAGATTATCATATCAATAAAATAATTTATTAGTAAAATAGTTTTAAATTCATAATTTAATTCACCTAAAAAATTAAATAAGAGAAGTGTTCCAAAGTAAAATACAAAAATCATAATGAAATTTATTAATTTTTGAGACGAAAGAGCTTTTTGTAAAATAGGGTAAATAGAAATATAGATAAAAAATGCGAGTAATGAAAGGCTAAATAATTTTAAGCCTTGTGCAAGTTCGATAAAACAAAAAGCAACAATCATCAATGTTAAAGAAGAATAACATTCTCTTTCAATAGCTTGTGAAAAAGTGCTATAAATTGTTCCAATAAGTAAAAGAGCAATAAAATGGACCGGTAAAAATATATTAGAGATTATTGCAATCATGAATAAGATAAATATAATAACAGGATTATCTAATAGTGTATATTTGTACATTCTATAAATATAGCATATCTTTTCTAATACATATATTTGAAGACAATTGTATTTGCTATTATTTAAAGAGACTAGAAAAAATGACTAAGAAAAACTTATGGTTAAATCCCATATAATCCAAAAATTTTAAAAAAAAGTATTAGGAATTAGAATAATGAAAGAATGGTTAGAAAAACATAAAAACGATCCTGTAAGAACTCAGATGTATTACGCAAAACAAGGGATAGTTACTCCTCATATGGAATATATAGCAAAAGTTGAAAATGTTGATGTTGAACTTATAAGAAGTGAAGTTGCTAGAGGGAGAATGATTATCCCTGCAAATGTAAATCATACAAACTTAAAACCGATGGCAATTGGTATTAAAAGTCTTTGTAAAATAAATGCAAATATTGGTTCATCTGCACTTGCAAGTGATATTCAAGGAGAAATTGATAAAGTTGATGTTTGTTTAAAATATGGTGCTGATACAATTATGGATTTATCAACTGGCGGTGATTTGGATAGTATTAGAGAAGCGGTAATTGCTCACTCTTATGTACCAATTGGAACGGTTCCTATTTATCAAATTATTCATGATTGTGGTGGGGATGTAAATAATCTTGATCTTGAAACTATGTTAAAAACATTAGAGAAACAAGCACAACAAGGGGTAAGTTACTTTACAATTCATGCTGGGTTTTTACTTGAAAATATGCCAAATATAGCAAAAAGAAAAATGGGAATTGTGTCAAGAGGTGGAAGTTTGATGGCTTCTTGGATGATGCACTATCATAAAGAAAATCCATTCTATGAAGCTTATGATGCTATTTTAGATATTTGTGCTAGATATGATGTATCGCTTTCTTTAGGAGATAGTTTAAGACCTGGATGCTTAGCAGATGCTTCAGATGAAGCACAACTAAATGAACTTAAAATTTTAGGAGAACTTACTCTTAAAGCTTGGGAACGAGATGTGCAAGTTATGATTGAAGGTCCAGGGCATGTTCCTTTGAATCAAATTGAAAGAAATATGAAACTAGAAAGAGAATATTGCCACGAAGCACCTTTTTATATTTTAGGACCATTAGTAAGCGATATTGGTGCTGGATACGATCATATAACTTCAGCTATTGGAGCAGCTATCGGTGGATGGCATGGATGTAGTATGCTTTGTTATGTTACACCAAAAGAACATTTAGGTCTTCCAAATGCGGAAGATGTTAGAGCTGGGATTATTGCTTATAAAATAGCTGCACATGCTGCTGATATAGCAAGAGGACGAAAAGGGGCTAGGGATATTGATGACGAAATGAGTGATGCTAGATACAATTTTGACTGGAATAAACAATTTGAACTTGCACTTGATAGTGACAAAGCTAGAGAATTCCACGATGAAACATTACCTCAAGATGTATTTAAAGATGCAGAATTTTGTTCAATGTGCGGACCAAAATTTTGTTCATACAAAATTACAAGAGAGATTGTAGCTAACAATCCTTCTTTACAAACAAACTAAAAATATTTCTACATAAGGATAAAGATGATAGTAGATTTTTTAATGGAATTAAGAGAAGAAAAGCTATATCTTTATCTCTCTTTGCTAATTGGATTTCTATATGGATTTATAGCACAAAGAGAGCAATTTTGTTTTAGTGGTGGGATTAAAGACTTGATTTTATTTAAGCAAACAAAAAGGACAGCTTCCCTACTGGTAGCTATGATTGTAGCTGTTGTTGTTACTCAGTATAGTGCTTCAAAATTTGAATTTGACCTTCTTGATACGAGATATTTTACAAATGTGAATTATCTTTTTTTGGTACTTGGCGGAATGATGTTTGGGTTTGGAATGATGGTAAGTGATGGGTGTAGTAGCAGACATCTTATCAAAATGGTTCAAGGTGATAAAGATTCCTTTTTTATTTTGATAAGTTTGGCTATGTTTTCATTTTTAACATATACTTTATTGGCTCAATATAATGATGTTATTTACCAAAATACTTTGGTTGAATATTTTCAAATAGATGCTTCTTTTTTAATGAACATCTATTTGGTTTTAGCTATTTTAGCTTTAGCTTTGTATTTTAGTTTAAAAAATTTGAAAAATATTTTAGAAACTTGGGATGGGTTTTTGATAGGTTTGGTGATAGCAAGTGGTTGGGTAGTGACTTATTATTTTATAAATGAACTTTTTTTAGAAGAGACTTTACAAAGTTTATCGTTTGTCTATCCACTTGGAAAAGCTATTGAATATGGTTATACCAAATTTGAATCAAATATTTTCATTTTTCCAGTTTTGACGATGATAGGGGTTCTCATCGGAGCTTTTATCTCTTCACTGTTTAATAAAAAATATTCAAAAAAACAGATGTGTGATACTTCTGCTTTCAATCCTCCAAAACTTTGGTTAAAAATGATTGGCGGAGCTTGCATGGGAATTGGTGGAATTTTAGCTATCGGGTGTACTGTGGGACAAGGACTTAGCGGATTATCTACTCTTTCTTTTGCATCATTTATAGCGATTAGTTCAATTTACTTTGCTGGATATTTAACAGCAATTTATATGAAGAAAACTAACTCTTTAGTTGCTTGTTTTTATTTTAATTTTCGATAAAAAAACTTATTGATAAAAAAATTAAAAACGAAAGATTAATTAAGACTTAATTTATCTTAATTAGTTAGAATTCCTATGAAATTGAATTATAAAGGAAAAATAATGTTAACAATTGAAAATATAAAAGAGAAGTTATCTACTATTTCATATCCAGGATTTACGAAGTCTATTGTAGATTTTGGATTTGTAAAAGACATAGCGATTGATGGAGATAAAGTTGCTGTATATGTTGAAATAACTTCAAGTGCTGAAGAAGTAGAAAAAGAATTAAGAGAAAATATTACAAAAGAATTAACGATGTTAGGAGCAACAGATTTAAATATTGCCATTGCTAAGCCTCAAGCCCCAAAACAGATGAGCAATTCAATGAGTGGAAACAATATGACTCCACAAGTTAAAAATTTTGTAATGGTAAGTTCAGGAAAAGGTGGAGTTGGGAAATCAACAACTTCTGTGAATTTAGCTATCGCACTTGCTATGCAAGGTAAAAAAGTGGGACTTCTTGATGCTGATATTTATGGTCCAAATATTCCTCGTATGATGGGTCTTGATGGACAAGAACCTGAAATTATTGGAAGTAAAATCATGCCATATAAAGCTTATGGTGTGGAAGTTATGTCGATGGGAAGCCTTGTAGAAGAGGGGAAAGCTCTTGTTTGGAGAGGTGCTATGATTCAAAAGGCTATTCAACAGCTACTAAGAGATATTTTATGGTCTGATTTGGATGTTTTAGTTATCGATATGCCACCAGGAACAGGTGATGCTCAACTTACTCTTGCTCAAAGTGTTCCAGTTGCTGCTGGTATCAATGTCACAACACCGCAACATGTAGCACTTGATGATAGTAGAAGAAGTTTAGAAATGTTTAGTAAACTTCATATTCCAATTGCTGGAATCATTGAAAATATGAGTGGATTTGTATGTCCAAAATGTGGTGAAGAAAGTGATATTTTTGGAAGTGGAACTTGTGATGATTTGGCAAAAGAATATAATACAAAAGTATTAGCAAATATTCCAATTGAGCCAAATATAAGAGTTGGTGGAGATGAAGGGAAACCTGTAGTTTATTTCTATCCTGATAGTAAAACTGGTAAAAAATATCTTCAAGCAGCACAACAACTTTGGGAAAATATTGAAAAATCTCATGCGGATGGTGCGATAGGAAATGCAGATATTCAACCAAATCTTCCTGCTGGAGTAAGTGCTTGTAGTACTGAAGGACAAGCATATCAAAAAGAGCAAGAGGCTAAGAAAGCTGCAGAAAAAAGTGGATGTTGTGGTGGCGGACACTGTGATTCTTAAAAATTAACAAATAATTAAAATTTAGTTCAAAAGAATCTGTCAAATTGACAGATTCTTTTACTTTTTTTTAAAATTTAGTTATCATTTTCTAGAAACTTTTGAAGGTTAAGAATGAAAAAGATGACAAATTTAAAATGTGCTACAATTGATGGAAATGATGCAATAGTAGTTGATATTGAATCAACTTTTACAAATGGTTTACCAAGTTTTTCTATAGTAGGCCTTGGAAATGCAGCGATACAAGAATCAAAAGATCGTATTAAATCATCACTTCTCACTAATGAATTTAAATTTCCTCCAAAAAAAATAACAATTAATCTAAGCCCAAGTGAAGTAACAAAAAAAGGAAGTCATCTTGATGCGGCTATGGCACTTTTGATAGCATTACATGATAAAAAAGTTTATTTTGATGACTTTTTTGTTTTTGGTGAATTAGGACTGGATGGAAGCTTTAAAGATACAAGTTCTATATTTGTATTGATTCTTTCTTTGGCTAAACAAAAGAATAGTATGAATGTTCTTATTCCTAAAGAATCTGTTGATAAAGTTTCAAAAATTCCAAATATTAATATTTTTGCTACAGAAAATCTAAGTAAAGCGATTGAGTTTTTTAGCACTAAAAATGCCGAGATAAGAGAGCAATTTAAGATTGAAAATAAAGATTTTGAATACCAATCAATAGAAATAGTAAATGAAAAATATTATTTTGATGAATATTACAAGCTTGATTTTAGTGATGTAAAAGGACAAAAGATTGCAAAACGAGGAGCATTGATAAGTGTTGCTGGTAATCATAATATTCTTTTCGAGGGAAGTCCAGGATGCGGAAAATCAATGATAACAAAAAGAATGCAGTATATTATGCCACCTATGAATCTTGAAGAAATCTTAGAGAAGGCAAAAATTGATGCCATTTCTGGAAGAAAACCTGATTTTAAACCAGCTAGAGTATTTAGTTCCCCCCATCATACGAGTACGAAAGCTTCAATTTTGGGTGGAACAAAAATAGGTGAAATTGCACTTTGTAATAATGGAATACTTTTTTTTGATGAGTTGCCATATTTTAATAAAGATGTTCTTGAAGCACTTAGAGAACCACTTGAAGATCATGCGATCTTGGTTTCAAGGGTAAATAGTAAAATAAAATATGATACAAAATTTCTTTTCATTAGTGCTATGAATCCTTGTCCTTGTGGTAACCTTTTTTCTAAAACGAAAGAATGTAGATGTAATGAACTTGAAATTAATCGATACAAAAATCGCCTTTCAGCTCCATTTTTAGACAGAATCGATCTAATAGTCACTATGAGTGAAATTTCTATCGATGATAAGCCTGATATTGATTCTGCAACAATGCATAAGATAGTGTTAAAAACTTTTTTAGCTCAAAAAAGAAGAGGACAAAAAGAATTTAATGGAAAACTAAGTGAAGAGGATATCCGAAAATATTGTACTTTAGATAGTGATTGCCAAATTATACTTGATAAAGCTATTACTCAATTTTCACTTTCATTTCGTGCAATTAACAAGCTACTTAAAGTTGCTCGAACTATTGCGGATATTGGTCAAAGTGAAAATATTCAAAAAGAGCATCTTCTAGAAGGATTAAGTTTTCGAAGACGATAAATTTAATTTCGCTATTCTAAATTTGATTTATATTCAATCTTTTTTATTTGACGGTTATCTAAAGTAAGTATTGTTATTTTATTTTCATTTTTAGGAAAGAGTGAAACATGTTGTGTCTCTTCAAGCAATATCATTGAAAATGGATATTTTCTTGTTTTTGGTTTCATAAATATATTTACCATTAAAGAAGGTGCTTGGCTCATATCAGCTGCATACAATGCATTATGTAGTTGTAAATAGTTTGGATTTTTTAGAAGAAATGTTTTAATCTTTTCCCCATCATCTTTTGAAAATGCGACAATAAATTGTTTTGTCTCTTTTGATAAAAATATATTGTCTTCAAATTGATTTTTAAAAGAAGTTTGAGGAAAAGTATCACCCACTTTTAGGCTTTCACCTAAAAGAAGTGTTCCAAAAAAAAATATACTAAAAAGTATCCTTTTCATAAGAGTTAGAAACTGATATTGCTATAAGCTGAATTGAGTAAATCCCCAGCAACAACAGGTGGTTTCGCTACAGTAATCCCATCTATAAGAGCTGTTACATCTTTAGTTATATTTGGTAAAAAAAGTGGACAAACACTTACTTTTGCTCCACCTTTCATAAGTCCCATAAGTGCATTTTTTGGATTGATAGTTGTTCCATCTGCTTTTTTTAAATCAGCTGATTTGTACTCTTTAAGAGCAAGATTAGCAGCATCAGAACATAATGTAATATTTACCTCTTTTTTATGAGTAGACAGTGTTGCATTTGAAAGTACCATTGCCATCATTTGAGTTTGTACATTACTAGAGTTAATAATCACATTTAACCCTTTTATCTCATCTGCTAAGATATTTGATTGGAATAAAAATCCACCTAAAACTAAACTTGAAACTATTTTTTTCATAAAAACTCCTTTTTGATTTATAGAGGAGAAAGTTATCTTAATTATTATATATTATAATAAAAATATTATAATTGATTAAAAAACATAAGAGAAGTTTAATATTTTACTTTAAAAAGAAAACTTATCTTGTGCTATCACATCTATCCCTTTAGAGAGTAATGTACTTTTAAATCCTTCACCAATTTGTGACACTATATATTGATTGACACCATAGTGTAAAAAAATATTTGTCAGCTCAATAGTTGGCTTTAAATCTGTACCATAAAGAGGATTGTCTAAAAAGAGTTTTTCTTTGATTTTTCCAGTTGCATTAAAAGTAAAAATGCAAATATGTCTATTTTTTGAATTAAGATTTGTATAGTGAGAGATATCATTAGAACACAATGCGACAATACGATTCCCATTTTGCGATTCTAAAGCTAAAGTATTTCCCATAAGTAATCCCAGAGCTACTTTTTTTCTTGCACTTTTTATGATTCTTGCAAAAGTTGGTCTTGAGGTCCCCATCTTTTGTGCAGCATCCTCTTGATAGAGTTCTAGTAAATCCATAAGATAGAGTGCTTCGATCTCTTCACTTAAAAGCGTAATTATTTCGTTTGTCCCATTTTCATTAGGGGAAAAACTTTTACATTTTGGCTTAAAGCTCAATTTTCTTTCATTTTTTGTTCGTGACATATCTTTTACTTTTAAAATTATTTTTTAAATTTTAGCTAATTTTTATTTAAAAATACTTGACATATGTCCATAATAGTTTTACAATTCAATCATATATTTTAAAAGGTAAAATTATGAATATTATAAAACAAATTTATCTATTTTATTTTGAAGGTTTTAAAAATATGACTATTGGAAAAACACTTTGGAAAATAGTAGTACTCAAACTTCTTGTAATTTTAGTATTTTTAAAATTTTTCATTCATGATAAAACTTTTAAAAGTGAATATCTATCAACTGAAGCAAAATCAGATTTTGTTTCAGCAAATCTCATCAAAGGAAAATCAAATGATTGAAGAAACACTTGTTGATTGGAGTAGAGCTCAATTTGCCCTCACCGCACTCTACCACTTTTTATTTATCCCACTCACTTTAGGGCTTGGCTTTATTGTTGCTATTATGGAGAGTATCTATGTCAAAACTGGTGATCCAATGTGGAAAAAAATCACAAAATTCTGGATGACCCTTTTTGCTATCAATTTTGCGATTGGTGTAGCGACTGGGATTATTATGGAGTTTGAGTTTGGTACAAATTGGGCAAATTATAGTTGGTTTGTTGGGGATATTTTTGGAGCACCTTTAGCAATTGAGGGGATGATGGCATTTTTTATGGAGAGTACCTTTTTTGCTGTGATGTTTTTTGGTTGGGATAAAGTCACAAAAGGATTTCATCTCCTCTCCACTTGGCTAGTAGCGATTGGTTCAAACCTCTCAGCTCTTTGGATTTTGGTCGCAAATGGTTGGATGCAATATCCTGTTGGGATGGAGTTTAATCCTGATACTGTACGAAATGAGATGGCAAATTTTTGGGATGTTATCCTTTCGCCTGTAGCTATTAGTAAGTTTTTACATACAGTTGGAAGTGGTTATGTTATTGGATCGCTTTTTGTAATAGGGATAAGTAGTTGGTTTTTACTGAAAAAGAAAGATGTTGTTTTTGCTAAAAAATCGATTATTATTGGGGCTACTTTTGGACTTATCACTTCCATTTTTCTTATTCTTAGTGGTGATGAATCAGCACATCAAGTTGCTCTAAAACAACCTGTAAAATTAGCTGCTATGGAGGGTCTTTATGAGGGAAAAACAGAAGCTGAAATTGTAGGGATTGGTATTTTAAATCCAAAGAAAACTTTGGATAATAGTGAAGAGTCTTTTCTTTTTGAGCTTAAAGCTCCATATGCCCTTTCGCTCCTTGGATACCATGATATCCATGCTTTTGTCCCTGGGCTTCAAGATTTAGTGTATGGAAATAGTGAATATAATATTATGAGTGCAGATGAAAAAATAGCAAAAGGAAAAATTGCTTTAGAGGCATTTAGTGCTTATAAAGAGGCAAAAAAAGTCGGGGATATTGAGGTTGCTGAGTTGGCAAAAACAACTCTTGAAGCAAATATGGCTTATTTTGGATATGGGTATTTAGAAAAACCACAAGATATTGTTCCACCAATTGGCTTAACATTTTATAGTTTCCATATTATGGTCCTTTTAGGGAGTTGGTTTACATTTCTTTTTGCTATTGTCCTTTATTTTGCAATAAAAAAAGATATTGCAAACTATCCACTCCTTCTCAAAGCTTCCCTCTGGTCAATTCCACTTGGCTATATCGCAGCTGAGGCTGGCTGGATAGTAGCTGAAGTTGGAAGACAACCTTGGGCAATACAAGATTTGATGCCTGTTGGAGTAGCAGTTACTCATATCTCAAGCACCAATGTAATGATAAGTTTTATCTTGTTTGCAGTTCTTTTTACTGCACTTTTAATTGCGGAGATAAAAATTATGACAAAACAAATAAGTCTTGGCTTTGAAGGGGGACACTAAGATGTTTGAAAATTTAACACTTTTACAATTACAACAATACTGGTGGATTATCATCTCCTTATTAGGTGGACTTTTTGTATTCATGATGTTTGTACAAGGGGGGCAAACTTTGTTTCGCTCCTTAGCAAGAGATGAAATTGAAAAAACTATGCTTATTAACAGCATAGGGAGAAAATGGGAGCTAGGATTTACCACTTTAGTCCTTTTTGGTGGAGCTTTATTTGCAGCTTTCCCTCTTTTTTACAGTACAAGTTTTGGTGGAGCTTATTGGGTTTGGATGGCTATTTTATTTTGTTTTATTATTCAAGCGGTGAGTTATGAGTATAGAACCAAGCCAAACAATTTTTTAGGGCAAAAAACTTATGAGTTTTTTTTAGAGATAAACGGGAATGTTGGAGTGTTTTTATTAGGGGTTGCAATAAGTACTTTTTTTACTGGAAGTGAATTTTTTGTAGATGAGAGAAATTTCTCTTACTGGAAAAATGAACTTCGAGGATTAGAAGCACTTACAAATCCATTTAATCTTTTTCTTGGATTTTCGTTAGTATTTTTATCAAAAATTTTAGGAGCGATGTATTTTATCAACAATATCGACCATAAAGAGATACAAAACAAGGCAGTTGATTCTATAAAAATCAATATGGTTTTATTTTTAGTTTTTTTCTTTGGATTTTTAGGATGGATTTTCACAAAAAATGGATTTAAAGTTGATGCAATGGGTGTTATTTCGATTGTTCCTTTAAAATATATCCAAAATTTTATCGATATGCCAATTGTTTTTGGGATGTTTATTGTAGGTGTTGGGATGGTTATTGTGGCAGTCTATAGAACAATTGAGCAAGAGAAAACTTGTTGTATTAAAACAGGAGGCGTTGGTGTTGTTAGCACTGTTATGGCACTTCTCTTATCAGTTGGGCTTAATAACACCCCATTTTATCCATCTACTTATGATTTGCAAAGTAGTTTAACAATTATGAATAGTTCAGGAAGTCACTACACTTTAGTCACTATGAGTTATGCATCACTCCTTGTACCATTTGTGTTAGGATATATTGTTTATGCTTGGAGAGCAATGGATAAGGTGAAGATTACAAAAGAGGAGATGAGTGCAACTGATGCTCATCATTACTAAGAAAGGAGGAGTATATGGAATATGTTGAATCATTAGCTTGGCTAACATTATGGCCAATAGTTTTATATTTTGGATATAAATTTTCGATTAAAAATAGCTTACAAAAGGAGATATAATGATAGCGATACCACTTAAAATGGAAAAAGAAAGTTCAGCTGTTTCCCCACTTTTTGGGAAAGCAAAATATTTTGCGATAGTAGATAAAGGGGAAGTTAAGATTTTAAAAAATCTTTGTCATGGGGGAAATCAAGTTGCTATGTGGCTTCATTCGTTGGGAGTAGAAAAACTTATTCTTTCTCATATGGGTGCAAATCCATTTGAAAAGCTTACAAGCTTTGGGATTGAAATTTACTTTGCAGGAGAAGAGAGAATTGTATTAAAAGATGTTCTTTTGGCTTATGCCGATGGGGATTTAGTAATGGTAAGCAAAGAAAATTTTGATACTATTTTTCCTCCACATGATCATTCACATGGAGAGGGTCACCATCATAATCATGGAGATGATACACACCACACATGTTGTTAAGAAGAGAGATATTTAATCTTCTCACTTATAAATAATTACCATTTTACAAAATAAAGGAAATAAAAATGAAACAAATGCTTTTTAAAGAAAAATATCCAATCTATGTGATTGAAATCGCTAAAAATGAAACAACTATGAATTCTATTGATGCTATTATTGAGTTTTTAAAGAACAAAATTGATAATCACCCAATAGCAAAATTTATCGCTATTTTTGATCATATGAGTCATACAAAATCGTTTGAAGATGGTGTGATTGTTGATGGTTTAGTTGATGCTAAAAATCTTATCTTTTGTTTTGGAAAAGAGATTCCTACAAGTAAAATTTTAGCAGTTCGACCGCGAAGTATTGGTGTTTGTGAGTTTCAAGATCATTTCGAACTCAATTTACTTGAAGTTCCAAACGAAAATCTTCATATACTTACAGAGTCTTGGATAAAAGAGATAGTAAATAAAAAATAATATTTGAAGTGGTGACAGATATTTTATTGGCAACCTAAATAGAATTTAATTATGATAGTATGAGAAACTATTTTAACTAAAGGGTTTCTTGTGCCAGTTTTATCTGATTCAGTTGTTTTTCTTGCCTTTCTCATTGGTATTATAAGTGCTGCTTCCCTTCCTCTTGGGGCATTAACCTCTTTTTTTTGGAAACCAGATCAAAGAATTATTGCAGCACTTATGGCATTTGGAGCTGGTTCTTTATTGGCAGCACTCACATTGGATCTTGTAGCTTCAGCTCTTAAGAATGGACATTTTATCTCATTGGCAGTTGGTAGTATCATTGGTGGTATATTATTTATTTTTCTTGATAATGTAGTTAACAATATTGGTGGATACAAAAGAAAATTTGCAACGGCAATTTATCATAGAAATATTCAAAATAGAAAAAAGCTTCAAGATACTCTATGGCACCTAGGAAGAGTGGAGTTGTTTCATGATTTAAATGATCAAGATATAGTATATTTGTCTCAAAATATTGAAAATAGATTTTATGCAAAAGGGAGTAAAATATTTTTAATAGGGGAGATTACGGATGAACTATTTATTATTCAAAAAGGTTCGGTGGAACTTAAAAATGAGTTTAAAAAAGAGATACTTGTAGCCAATGATGGATTTGGTAAAGCCTCTTTATTTAGTGGTTTGGCCCATGTTTTTAATGCTACTGCAATAGAAGATTGTTTTATAAGTATTATTCCTAAAAAAACACTTGAAAGTTTTTTATTGATCTCTGATAGCTTTAAAGAACATACTAAACAATGGCTTGCAAGTGAAGAGATGAAAAGCTATTTGAAAAATGATCAAAATTTTGATGATCTTACTATTGAAAAATGGCATGAGGCATTAGAGGAAAGTTTTAGCAAAGAATGTATATTACCAGATGTTGTAACAAGAGATAATAGTAAAGAAAAATTTTTTGAAATTGGTTCACAGATTAATCGAATTTCATGGCTTGAGGAGCTTGATGCCGATGATATAGAAGATTTTGTAGAAGTTTTGACTTATAAAACATATAAAAAGGATTCCTATCTTTATACACAAGGAGAACCAGCTCAGTATCTTTATATTATCGATCAAGGTGAAGTTATTATTTGCGATGAAAATGATACAAACTATCGTTATTTACAAACAAGAAAAGATGCTTTAGGTAATCTCTCTTTTATCTGTGGACTTCGCCATACTACTAGTGCGAAAGCTGAGTCAGATGTTGGAGTTTGGATATTAAGAAGAGAATCTTTGACTAAATTGATAGAGAAAAATCACAATTTTAAACTAAAGATTCAATTTTTTTTACAAAGCAATACACTCAATGGGTATCTTCAAAAAAGATATAGCTTAAATCAAGGAACAATTCTTTCTTGGATTGATAAAGCAATGAATAATTTAAAAGCAGAGAAACTTCCACCAAGCTTACTTGAACTTGGTATAGAATCATCAAATGCTCATGGTGCATCATTTGCAATTTGGCTTGGAATATTACTTGATGGGATACCAGAATCACTCATAATTGGTGCTAATATGATTCATAGCACCATTAGCTTATCTCTTGTTGCAGGACTTTTTTTATCAAATTATCCAGAAGCTCTTTCTAGTTCTCGAGGAATGAGAGATGAAAATTTATCACGATGGAGAATTTTTATTATGTGGAGTTCAATTATGATTTTCACTGGAGTTGGGGCAGCTCTTGGAAATATCTTTATGCAAAATGCTGAAGCACATTGGTTCGCTTTTTTAGAAGGTCTTGCAGCTGGTGCTATGTTGACGATGATAGCACAAACTATGTTACCAGAAGCCTATATTAAAGGAGGTTCCATTACTGGATTAGCTACTTTAATGGGATTTTTAGTAACGATATCACTTAAAACAATTGAAAACTAATTATTTATAACGATAGTAAATAAATTAATTATCACTATAAATAATTTAGAGAATATTATATAAGATTAAAAGTTTATCTAATAAAAAACCAAAAAGTTAAACCAATAATGATTCTATATACTCCAAATGCGACAAATGTATGAGTTGTGAGAAATTTCATCATTGCCTTGACGGTCACAAGAGCAACAATAAATGCTGTAATAAAACCTATTGCCAATAGTGAATAATCATCAATTATCATCTCACTTCTATTTTTGTACAAATCATAAAAAGTAGCTACAAACATAGTTGGAATGGCAAGTAAAAATGAAAACTCAGCAGCACTTTTACGGCTAAGACCAGCGAATAATCCACCAATCATAGTTGCTCCACTTCTACTTGTTCCAGGAACCATGGAAAAGCTTTGAAATAATCCAATAGTAAGTGCCTCTTTGATACTCAAATCATCAATAGTTTTATCTTTACTATCATCATGATTTCTCCTAAAGTATTCGATAATCAAAAAGATAATTCCACCAATAACAAGCATAATAGCAACCGTTTCTATCCCAAAAAGTGCTTTAATGGTTTTGTAAAACAAAAATCCAAAAATAGCAGTTGGTAAAAAAGCGAGGATTATTTTTACCCAAAGCATTTTGTCTACTAAAAGTCGTTTCACAAATAAAAATAAAACCGCCAAAATACTTCCAAGTTGGATAGCAACTTCAAAAGTTTTATGTGCATTTGTTTGTTCTATCCCTAAAAGATGGGAAGCCATGATAAGATGTCCTGTACTTGAAATAGGTAAAAATTCTGTCAAACCCTCTAGTGTTCCTAAAATTATTGCATCAAATATTGTCATAAATTTTTATTTTCCTTTCTTGTGTGCTAATGTAAAAAATTTTTTGAGAGCCATTTTTTCTTTACTATTTATTTTATAACTTATTTTTGTGAGATAGTGTTTGATTTCATTTTTACTAAGCCCACTTCGTTTAGAATAAATATCAAGGGTGTATTGTGGGATATAAATTTTTGTATTTACAAACTTTTTTGAAAGTTTTTCTAGGTTTTTTTGATGTTTGTTGAAACATAGCCTTGCAAAAACAAAAGGGAGCTTGTATTTTTCATTCCAAATTTTTGCTAAATCTTGAAAATTTCTATTTTCTCCATAATAATAATAATGTAATGCTTTGTCACCGATTAAAATTTCTCCATTGAGTTCTAAAATTTTAGCTAAAGCATTAGAAGTATCTGATTGATAATCCTTTTTATATGATTCATATCCTATTGAAAGAACAGACAAAACCTCCCCTTTTGCTACTATTCCAGCATCTAAGCATTTAGAATTTTTAGAAGTAATAGATGAGATGAATGCTGCATCAATTCTTCTATTTTTAAATTGTTTATTGATAGCTGATGGGTATGATTTCTTATAATTAATAATTTGTTTTATTTGAGTTGATTGGATATTTTTTTTTAAAAATATGTAAAATGGTAAAAGATTGATAAAATCAATTTTAGCAAATATCATAAAGAATAGCCTCTTAATTTTTATAGTGAATTGGTATAATAGCTAACTATGAATAAGAAAAGGTATAAAGAATGGTAACGATAGAATTTTTAGGACCAATAGGACTAGCACCAATGAGTTTAGATATCAACAGTTTTGAGCAATTAAGAGAGATTTTAAAACAAGATGAAAGAGTAGTTGGTTGGTTAGAAAATAGTGCAATTGCTATAAATGATATTTTAATAAAAGATAAAAATATCATTTTAAATGATGGAGATAAAGTTTCACTTTTACCTCCTGTATGTGGTGGATGAAATGAAGTATCTTGAATTATATAATGGAAGTTTGGAAGTTGAAAAAATTACAAATCAATGGTACAACGATTTTAGACTTTCTAATTTTGGAGCAATTATCACTTTTGTTGGAGTTGTAAGAGATGAAGATGGAATTGATGGATTGAGTTTTGATATTTATGAGCCTATTTTGAACTCTTGGTTTAGTAATTGGCAAGAAAAAGCAAAAGATAAAAATGCGATAATTTTAATGGCTCATTCTAGGGGAGATGTTTTAAATCATACAAGTAGTTATATTGCTGCTGTATGTAGCCCAAAAAGAAGAGTTGCTTTGGAGTTAATAGATGAATTCGTAGAGGATTTTAAAGCAAGTGCACCTATTTGGAAATATGACATCATCAATGGAAATAGGGTTTATGCACTTGAAAGAAGCACTGCTATTTCTGGTGCTGGGATTTTAAATTAAAGGTTATCACTATGAGAGTAGATTTACATAATCACACTTACCTTTGTAATCATGCAGATGGTGAAATGGAGGAATATATTCTAAAAGCTATTGAACTAGGGATAGATACTTTTGGTTTTAGCGAGCATGCTCCTATGAAAAATTTTGAAGATGGTTATCGTTTAACATTAGAAAAACAAGATTTTTATCAAAATAGTGTTCTTTCTTTACGGGAAAAATATCAAAATAAAATTGAAATACTTTTAGGATATGAAGTTGATTATATTGAAGGTGACTATCTCCTTGATAGTATAGTAAATGCACCAGTTGATTACTTGATAGGTTCTGTTCATTATTTGGATAGTTGGGGATTTGATAATCCAGCTTTTATTGGAGAGTATGAAAAAAGAGATATTGATACGATTTGGGAAGAGTATTTTAAAGCGATGCAAAGTATGGTGCGAAGTGGTCATTTTAATATTGTTGGCCATTTTGATTTAATGAAAGTATTTAATTTTCTACCAAAAAAAAATATGAAAGAATTATGTTTTGAAACTCTAAAAGAGATAAAAAAAGCAGATATGGCAATAGAGATCAATGCTTCTGGGTTTAGAAAAGATCCAAAAGAACAGTACCCATCTTATGAAATATTACAATTAGTTTATGGATTAGATATTCCAATTACTTTTGGCTCTGATGCTCATAGAGTGGAACAAGTTGGGTTATTTTATGATGATGTTATAAAATTAGCAAAAAAAGTTGGTTATCAAAGTTGTGTTTCTTTTAAACAAAAGGAAAAAATAATTTACAATTTTTAAATTTATAAGTTTAATATAGTGATAAATTATAAATTAACAATTATAAAAGGGAGATTTTCCCTTAATTGTATAAAAATTATACAGTATTGGACTTGAAGTTTGATGTTGGTTTGGATAAAATGTTCGTAAATTGAAATTTAAAATAAAAGGGGATTAAAAATGGGAAAATTCGTTAATAATATTGAAGAGTTTTTAGCTTATTGTGATGAAAATGAAGTACAGTTTGTGGATTTTAGATTTACTGATTTAAAAGGTATGTGGCATCATGTTAGTTATAGAATGAGTGCTATAAATAAAGATAATTTAAGTGCAGGACTTCCATTTGATGGAAGTAGTATTGATGCTTGGCAACCAATTAATCAATCAGATATGATTCTTAAACCAGATGTTCCAACAGCATTTTTAGATCCATTTACAGCTGATGTTACAATCATTGTATTTTGTGATGTTTATGATATTTACAAAGGTGATTTATATGAAAAATGCCCAAGAAGTATTGCTAAAAAAGCACTTAAATATGCTGAAGAACTAGGTGTAGCAGATGCTGCATATTTTGGTCCTGAAAATGAATTCTTCGTTTTTGATGATGTGAAAATTATTGATGGAATGAATGAGTCTTATTATAAAGTAGATTCAACTGAAGGTGAATGGTCTGATAACACATCTTATGAGGGTGGAAATATGGGGCATAGACCAAGAATTAAAGGTGGTTATTTTCCGGTAGCTCCTATTGATAGTGGTGTTGATATGAGAGCTGAAATGATGCTTGTATTAGAGCAAGTTGGTCTTGAAGTAATCCTTGGGCATCACGAAGTTGCTCAAGGTCAACACGAAATTGGTATAGTTTTCTCTGATATTATTGGAGCAGCTGATAATGTTCAGAAATTAAAATATGTAATCAAAATGGTAGCTCATTTAAATGGTAAATCTGCAACATTTATGCCAAAACCACTTTATGGTGATAATGGAAGTGGTATGCATGTGCACCAATCTTTATGGAAAGATGGGAAAAATTTATTTTATGCGCAAGGAAGTTATGGAAATATTTCAGATATGGCTAGACATTATATCGGTGGTATTTTCCAACATGCAAGAAGTGTTGCATCGTTTACAAACCCATCAACAAACTCTTATAAAAGACTTATTCCAGGATTTGAAGCACCTTCAATCTTAACATTCTCTTCTCAAAACAGAAGTGCATCTTGTAGAATCCCTTATGGTGCAGGTGAAAAAGCTGTTAGAGTTGAGATGAGATTCCCTGATAGTACTGCTTGCCCATATTTAGCATTTGCAGCTATGATGATGGCTGGACTTGATGGTATCAAAAATAAAACTGAGCCTATCGGACCTATGGATGAAGATTTATATGAATTAACACTTGATGAAATTAGAGAAAAAGGTATCCCTCAAATGCCTCACACTTTAAGAGGTGCATTAGAAGGTTTAATCAGAGACAATGAGTATTTACAACCAGTATTTACACCTGAATTTATAAATGTTTATCAACATTACAAATTTGAAACTCAAGTTTGGCCATACGAAGCTAGACCTACACCATTTGAATTTAAAACAACTTATTCTTGTTAGTATAAAATTCTGAAAATAGAAAAAGGTCAAAGAGAAATCTTTGACCTTTTTTGTTTTATATTTGAATAATCTATCTATTTATATTTTTGATTAGAATAATTCCAAACCAAAGGTCTGGAATTAGATAAGAGTTTATTTTATCGTTATCGGATTTGTTATATAGCCACTAATTGCACTAGCTGCTGCAACAGCACTATTTGATAAATAGACTTTAGAAGTTCTACTTCCCATTCTTCCCACAAAGTTTCTATTTGTTGTTGAGATACAAACTTCATCATCACCTAATATCCCCATATATCCACCAAGGCAAGCTCCACAAGTTGGATTTGATACAACCGCTCCTGCATCAACTAAGATATCAATATAACCTAATTTTGTAGCTTCTCTTAAGATTTTTTGAGTCCCTGGAGTTACTATCATTCTTACATGAGAAGCTACTTTTTTTCCAATTAACATCTCAGATGCAACTTTCAAATCACTCAATCTTCCATTGGTACAGCTTCCTATGAATACTTGATCAATTCTGATATTATCAGCTACAGCTTGGCTTATACTATGTCCGTTTTCTGGTAAAAATGGATATGCAATAACTGGCTCAAGATTTGCTACATCTATCTCTAAAACCTTACAATAAGCAGCATCTTTATCACTATAATGAATCTTTGGCTCACTTCTAAGTCCTCCATTTGCCTCAGCTCTTTGCTCTAAAAACTCTTTTGTCACATCATCATAAGCTACTATCCCAGATTTTGCTCCAGCTTCGATAGCCATATTACAAAGTGCAAATCTATCATCCATTGTAAGATAAGGAATTGTATCACCCGTGAACTCTAAAGTTTTATATAATGCCCCATCAACCCCAATCATTCTAATAATTTCAAGGATTAAATCTTTTCCAGTTACAAACTCTTTTGGCTTCCCACTAAATATAACTTTGATAGATTCAGGCACTTTAAACCAATTTCCTCCAGTTACCATAGCAAAAGCTAAATCTGTACTTCCCATACCTGTAGAAAATGCCCCTAAAGCTCCATGTGTACAGGTATGACTATCGGCCCCAATAATCACATCACCAGGAATTACTAGCCCTTTTTCTGGGAGTAGTGCATGTTCTATCCCCATGTCTTTTTCATCAAAAAAGTTTTTTAGATTGTGTTTCGCAGCAAAATCTCTTGAAATTCTTGCTTGATTTGCACTTGCTATATCTTTTGCTGGGATAAAGTGATCTAGAACTATACAAAATCCATCTGGATTTGCTAGTTTCTCTGCACCACTTTCCTCAAAGGCATGGATAGAGATAGGTGTTGTGATATCGTTTCCTATTACCATATCAATTGGGCTTCTTACAATTTGCCCTGCAAATACTTTTTCTCCAACATGCTCACTAAAAATTTTTTCTGTTATTGTTTGACTCATAATGTTTTTCTCTTTTTTTAAGTTTTTGTATAATTTGCGGATTATAACAAATCTTACTTAAATGAGAAAGAATAGAATCGTTTTATTAGGTTGTCAGAGTCGACAATTTATATCGCCTCTGAATTATCCATAAGAACAGGGATGAAAATTAGTGAAACTATCACCGCTGCCATAGTTCCTGAAATTAAAGCAACACCAAGTCCACCAAATACAGGATCGCTTGCAAGTAAAGCAGATCCCAAAATAATAGCAATTGCTGTGAGCATAATAGGCTTAGCTCTTGTTGCGCTTGCTATTGCAATAGCTCGTTTTTTTTCAATATGATGTTCCAAGATCAAATTTCTTGCAAAATCTATAAGTAACAGTGAATTTCTTGAACTAATTCCCATAAGAGCAATAAATCCAATTAGCGAAGTAGCTGTAAGGAAAAATGTCTCTTGAGTTACTAAATCAGCTACAAAATGCCCAATAATAACCCCAATAATAGAGAGAAAACTTCCTGCTAAAACGATTCCACTAATTGCAAAAGATTTATAATAAACTACAAGTAATAAGAATATTAATAGTAATGCAGCAATAAATGCAGCACCTAAATCTCTAAAAGTATCAAGTGTTACTTTCATCTCTCCATCCCATCTTAGAAGATAACTTTCACCTGTAACTTTGTCTTTAAGTTCAAGGTCAAACATATAAGTTGAGATACCAGCAACTTTATTCACTACATAGTTTTTAGAAAAATATTCAATCATTTGTTCCCTTGCATCTAAAAGAGGATATACTTGACTTACCATATCTGTAGTAGCCTGAACATTCACCATTGTGTTTAGATTCTTATGATAAATAGTTGGGATAGATGTAGCTTCTTTTATTTCAATAACTTCTATTAAAGGGACCATAAAGCCACTTCTACTCATAAGATTGAGTGAACTCAATTTTGCTTTGAGATCTTCTAAGGTATTCGCATGAATTTTTTTAGTATCTTTACTAAGTGATAAAAAAATATCTATTTGATGATTTGATTTGATGGTATCTTTTGATGCAATTCCCATCCCCTCAAATGCCAAATAGAGAATTTTATTTACCTGTTCAACACTAAGACCGCTTTTTGCAATCTTATCTTTGATTGGGATGATTTGATATTTTTTATATACTTCATCAGCCATTATATCCACATCTACAAGTCCAGAAGTTTTGGATAAAATTTGACTAACTTCATTTGATAAAGCGATAACTTTTTGATTATCTTTTCCATAAACTTCCACAACTATATCAGCAAGTGTAGGTGGACCAGCTGGCATTTCAACCATTTTGATAGAAGTTTGTGGAACAATTTTTTCACATTTATTATTGATGATTGGTCTAACTCTTTGTACCATCAAAAAAGATTCTTCATCTCTTTGTGATTTATCTGTAAGATTAACTACAAGTTCCCCATATTCTTCCCCTTGTTTCATACCGCTCCCTTTAACAAGACCAGCATAATCAAGTGGAGACCCCATTCCTAAATATAGCTCCATATCTACAATATTTGGTTCTCTTTTTAAAACATTTTGAATACACATAGCAACACTCTTTGTTTGTTCTATACTACTTCCTGATGGCGTGTCAATATAGACAGTAAAAGTATTTGTACTTTTTCCAGGGAGCATTTTTGCTAATACAAGTTCTGTAGGAAACATCATAATAGAACCAATCAAACTCCCAAGAGTAATTAAAATTACTAAAAGTTTTTTTGATTTATTTTCTAAAATCTCATAAACAAATTGTTCAAATTTTCCATTAGTTTGAGTGTGACTCATTATTTTTCCTCCGCTGTTGAGACAATGATATGATTATCTTTTTTGAGTAGTTTTTTACTTAGATATGGTGTAAAAATATAAGCGATAAATAATGAAGCAATAAGTGCTATTGGGACATTAAGAGGGATTGGTTTCATAAATTCCCCCATCATCCCTCCAACAAACGCCATGGGAACCATTGTTAAAATAATAGCTAATGTTGCGATATTTGTTGGTGCTCCAATCTCATCTGTTGCAGTTACAAGTAATTCATCCATATCTCTACTTTCACTTCCGCGACTATGAAGATGCCTATGGATATTTTCAATCACAATAATAGCAGCATCGACAAGAAGTCCTAGTGAAAGTAAAAATGCAAAAAGAGTGATACGATTGATGGTCTGATCCCCAAGATATGCTACAAAAAGTGTCACAGCTAAAATAGCAGGAACTGTAAAAGTAACTATCAAAGATTCTTTCCAGCCAAGGAAAAATACAAGCATTACAGCTATGATAATAATCGTGATAAGTAAATGATGTACAAGTTCATTAACAGCTTCATTTGCTCTTTCCCCATAGTCTCTTGTGATTTTATATCCAATACCAAGCTTTTCCAATTCAACTTTTTTACTTTCAAGAAGTTCTTTTAAATCATCTGCAACAAAAACAGCATTTGTCCCAGCAAGTTTTGAAATACTCATAGTTACTTGATTATAATTTTTAAAAACACCATTTTCTTCAAACATAATCATCGCATCTTGTTTTCTCTGTTCATTCAGACCTGCTGTTACTTTTGCTATATCTCTTAGATAAATTGGTGATCCAAAATATTCAGCCACCATGATATTTTCTACATCTTGAATAGATTCAATAGCATTTTTAATCCCAAAGATAGCGATCTTATTATCTTCTGTTGGGGTTTTTATATTTGGTACTCGAGTAGCGATTGCATTGATACCATTAGCTATTTGTCCTAACGAAAGATTGTAAGATTTTAGTTTATGAAGATCCACTTCAATATTGAATTGCTCTTTTTTAGCCCCTTTAAGTTCAGTTTTTGAAATATTTTCAATTGATGAGATATCTCGTTTTAGATTCTCAATCTTTTGAATAAATTCTGGATAAGTCACGGTTTGATTTTGTTGGAAAAAAGCAATATTTATAATAGGTATATCAATATCAATATCAAAAGGTTTAATAATTGGTTGCATGATATTTCTAGGTAATAGATCCATATTTTGCATCACTTTATCATAAATCTTTAGATTTGAAATCTCTCTATTTTGTCCGATATAGTACATAACATTGACAATACCAACATTATCAGCTGCAACACCATAAATATGCTCAATCCCTTTTACTTCTCGTAGTTTTTGTTCTAATGGTTCAATAATTAGTTTTTCTACCTCTTGTGGAGAAAGACCAGGAGCAGGTACAATAATACTTCCACCACTAATAGCAATTTGAGGATCCTCTTCCCTTGGCATAATTTCTAAAGCTAAATAGCCAATAAGAAGTAAAAATGCAGCAAGTAATGCTGTTAAAGGATTATAAATAAAGTTTTTTGCTAGTTTTCCAGCGGTATCTTTTGGTTTGAGATTGGCTAATGTTTCCATTGACATCACTTATCCTTTAGTTGATATTGATTTTTGCATACATTCCAGGATACACTTTGCTTGGTTTTTTAAATCCAATTTTGATGATAAAAGTATGGGTAAGTGGATTTAAACTAGGAACTATTGATTTAACGATGCCTGTTCCTGCATAAGCAACTGATGGGATTTCAAAAAGGATTTTTTTCCCTAATTTAACTTTTTCAAGGTCACTTTCGTTTACTTCTATTTGAATCTTAATATCATTGATATCAGTTAAAACCATAGCTGGCATACCAGGGATTGCCATCTCCCCAACTTTAAGCATCCGTTTTGTTATTATTCCACTATTAGGTGCTTTTATAGAAAAATATTTGTTTTGGTTATCCACCTCTTTGCTTTGTGATTTGGCAATAGCTAACATATCTTGAAGATTTTTATAATTCATCTCCAATTGCTCCACTTGTACTTTTGCCACAAGCCCTTTTTCATACAATCTTTGATGTCTTTCATAGTTCATTTTCACAAAATTCATTTGTGTTTCATACATACTTATTTGTAAATTTGCTTGATTTTTCTTTTGGCTCATATCTTCAGCCTCGATATCATAAAGAGAATCACCAGTTTTTACATAAGAACCTTCTCTTACATAGACATTTTTTACATAGCCCATATTTCTACTTGTGATATATTTTTCATTATCAGAGATAACTGTTCCACTAAATTCTAAAGCATTTGCATAAGTTACTAAGGATAAAATTGCCAGTGTTATTATTTTTTTCATCTATATTTCCTTTATTTTAAATCATTACCAATTGAGAGTTGTAGTTCTGCTAAAGCGAGTGTAAGTTCATATTTTGCCATGATTAGATCTGTGATAGCTTTTTGTTGATTTGCACTTTGGAGTAATAAATCATTCATACTCATAAGTTGATTTTTATACATCTCTTTTGATTTTTCTAAAATATCATTTGCAAGAGTTTGAGCTTTGAGTTTCTCTTCTAAAACAGAAGCTTTTGTTTTAGAAGTAAGATATATTTTTTCCACTCCAAGTTTCAAACCATCTTTCATATAATCCAAATAGTGTTGAGTTTTTGCATAGTCTATTTTGGCTTTTTCGATATTTGACGATGTTGTGTATCCATCAAATATTTTATATTCTAAGCCAATAGCCATCGTATAATAATCTTTTGAGCTACTTAGATTATTAAGGTGATTATCATTAAAGCCATATTCAAAATGGGAGCCTATCATAGGGTAATTTCCACTTTTTTCAAATTCAATTTTTGTTGCCATTGTTTTAGTATTTTGTTCCATCCATTTCAAATCATCTCTATTGGTAAGTGCCAATTCTTGTAAAGTTTTTAAATCAGCTTTATTTGAATTGATAGTTTTAAATTCATCTACACCATCGATTTGCGTATCGTTTGTCAAAAATTTAAGATAAGCAAGAGCAAGTCCATATTGATTTTTAGAGTCAAGCATCATCGTGTTGATTTTCATATCATACACCTCTGCTTGTTGGATATCGATATTTGTTGTATATCCCTCTTTAAACATCTCCGTTGCAAGATAAACAAAAGATGTCGTTGCCTCTTTTACTTTACTAATTGCAGTGATGAAATATTTTGCCGCAACTGCTCCATTGTAAGCTTTGAGCACTTCAAGTTGGAGTTGTTTTTCATCAAAGTTGTATTTTGCTTCATTTGCTTTCACTTGTAAAGCAGACATCTCTTTTGCACTTTGGAGTTTGTACCCTGTAAAAATTGGAAGTTCGTAAGTGAGTTTTGTTTCAAAGTTTGTTCGTGCTTCTGGATGATTTAAATCATTTGGAGTAGT